>JAEYEL010000058.1 GCA_023403475.1 Actinomycetes bacterium | reverse complement strand
CGACGAACTGGTGGAACATGTGCGCCCTTACACGCCCGAATACGTGGCGAACGTGTGCGGGGTTTGCGTCGACCGGATTCGCCAGGCGGCACGCCTGTTCGCCAACGCGCGAGCCTCAGCGCTCGTTTCCGGGCGTGGCATCGACCAGGTGGGAAGAAACGTCGCGCCCACGCATCGGGCGATTTGCTGTTTGCGCGCCATTACGGGAAACGTCGATAAGCCGGGTGCGTGCGTGCTTACGGAAATGAGCGATTTCGAAACCGAAATCGACTTGGAGATGACGGATGCTCTTGCGCCCGAGCATGGAAAACGCTGTCTGAACGCGCCCTACACGCCGCTTCAAAGCTATGAGGGATACGAGCGTGTGCGTAAGCTTACCATGAAGCAGGGGCGCCGCCTGCCCGCACGCTACATGACCTCGGCGCATCCCGACTTGGTGCTGCACGCTATGGAGACAGGCGAGCCGTATCCGGTGCGGGCGCTTATCGTCGAGGCCACCAATCCGCTGCTCACCTATGCCGACACGCACCGGGTGATGAGGGCGCTTATGGGGCTCGATCTTATCGTGGTGCTCGATTACTACCTCACGCCTACGGCTTCCCTTGCCGACTACGTGCTTCCGGCGGCAGGCGCCATAGAGCGCCCGTTGTTCCAGCAGCATGGCGGCGTGGCGAACATCGCCTACGGGGGGCCGGCGGCGGTGGAGCCGTACTACGAGCGCAAAAGCGACTACGACGTGTTCCGCGAACTGGGCCTGCGTTTGGGGCAGGAAGAGGCGTGGCCGCATGCCACGTTTCAGAAGGCGCTTGCCGCCGTTTTGGAGCCGAGCGGCATGAGCTGGGAAGACTACTGTCGCATAGGGCTGTACTTCGTGCCGCCGGCCTTCGGCAAGCACGAGCTTGCCGACGCGGAGGGAAAGCCGCAGGGCTTTGCGACGACGACGGGGAAGGTGGAGCTTGCCAGCGAGATCTTAACCGCGCTTGGCGGCCAGCGCCTTCCCCGTATGGGCGAGCCTGCGCACCTGTGCTCGGCGGAGCTTGTCGAGAGCGCCGAACGTGCGGGCGGTGCGCATCTCACCATGATAACCGGTGCGCGGAAGCAGCCCTACAACGCGTCGATGTATTTCAACTACGGGCCGTTCCGCGAAAAATCGCCCTATCCGGTGGCCGAGATGAGCGAGGTCACGGCAGAGCGGCACGGTTTCGCTGCGGGCGATTGCGTGAAAGTTGCAACCGACAAGGGCGAAGCGAGGTTTATACTGGAAACCAAGCGCATGCGCGACGATCTTGTGAGCGTCGATTACGGATGGTGGCACCCGGAATGGGCGCCCGGCGCACCGGATTTCGGCGGCATATGGGAATCGAACGTGAACTGCCTCACTTCGTGCTCGCTCGATGCGGGCGAGCCGCTCATAGGCACGTGGTCGTACAATAACATCGACTGCGTGGTGACCAAGGAGCCTGACGGCGCGAGCGCGTTTCGGCGCGCATGGGAATACGAAGGAAAACCGCTGCGGCCCATAGTGGGGCTCGGCTCGAAAAGGAAAGAGGAGATATCTGTGGCGAAAGAGAAGAAACATGCGTTGCTGCTGTTCAGCAAGCCCCCGGTGCCGGGCATGGTGAAGACGCGCCTGACCACCAAGCACGGTGGTTTCTTGAGCGAGACCCAGGCGGCCGAGTTCTTCAAGCGCAGCCTGTACGACGTGAGCGAAATGGCCATGCATGCGCTTTTGCAGCTGCAAGCCGAAAACGACGAACTGGTGAAGAACAACCCGGAGGCAACGAAGATAACCTATGACTTCTTCGTTTCCACCACGCCGGCCGACAACGTGGATCTTATGCGCGAAACGTATGACGCCATAGGGCCTTGGCCTATGGAGATCCACTACCTCACCGACAAGGGCGCCACGTTCGACGACCACTTCGACGATGCTTTCAAGCAGATCTTCGCGTTGGGCTACGAGAGCATCGTGTCGGTGGGTGGCGACATTCCCACCATGCCGAAATCGCACATCACGCAGGCGTTCGAGTGGCTCGACTACTTCCAGAGCCTGGGAACGCCTGGCTTTGTGCAGGCGCCGTGCCAAGAATGCGGAACCTCGCTCGTGGGCTTTAGCTACAACACGCCCATCAACCATCAGGGCGTGTACTACAACATGGACGGCGTGGCCGCGCTTGACGCCTATGTGGCGAAGCTGCAGGAGAAAGACATTCCCTCCGCGTACTTCTCGCCCATAGCCGACATCGACGAGCGCACCGATTTGGCGCATGCCATTTCCTGCATGCGCGCCATCAAGGAAGCGGCGAAGCATCAGGTCGATCTGTTCGTTCCCGAGCGCGTGCTCGCCTGGGTGGACTACATGGGCATCCGGGTTTCCACGCCTCCCAACGACGAGCACGACCCGAGGCAATACATCGACGAGTAACGGGTTCCGCCGGTCTGCCGACCGGCGGAACGAAGTCGACGCTGCGAAGCGTTCTCGCATGCCATCTTGCCGCTTTTTCGCTTGCCTTCGCGGCCCGAAGGCCGCTCAGCCGCGAAACACGGCAATCCGGCACGCGAGGTCGCTTCTCGCTGACTTACTAGCGCCAACCTGTTCTACAAAATTAGATTAAGGAGAATGGATCTAGGTCTGCTCTGTGGAAGAGAAGCGGAGGGAGGAATATGGAAGAGTTGCATAAGACGATTGCGTTGTGCCCTACTTGTTTGAAGGAGCTGCCGGCACGGGTGTATGCCGATGATGCGGGCGTGGTGTGGATGGAGCGCACATGCCCGGAACACGGCGATCTTGCCACGCGCATGTGGCCTGATGCCGAACACTACGAGTGGCTGCGGGCGGGCGCCTTCCCCAAGACGCGGCCGGAAAACACCATTCCGGTAACTGCGCCGTGTCCGAAAGGCTGCGGCACCTGCGCTCGGCACGAGCGGCGCGGAACGCTTTTGGAAATAGAGGTCACGCGCAACTGCAACCTGCACTGCCCGGTGTGCTTCGCCAGCTCGGAAACGGGCGAGGCCGATCTTTCGCTTGACGAGATTTCCGACATGTACGACGTCATAGCGAACGCCGTGGGAACAGACGGCGCGGTGCAGATAACCGGCGGCGAACCCACCACGCGCAAAGATTTGCCCGAGATTATTCTCATGGGTCGAAACAAGGGCTTCTGGGGCATCGAGGTGAACACGAACGGGCTGGTCATAGCGTCGCGTCCAGGATACCTTGAAGACTTGGTCGCGGCGGGGCTTACGGGCGTGTATCTTTCCTTCGACGGTTTGACCGGCAACGTGTATGAGGCTACGTGCGGACGCGACATCTTGGACGTGAAGCTACGCGTTATCGAGCGGTGCCGCGAGGTGGGCATCCAAGTGGTGCTTTCCGTTGCCGTGGTGGCGGGGTTGAACGACTGCCAGCTGGGCGACCTTCTGCGCTACTCGCTGGAAAATTCCGACGTGGTGGCGGGACTTGCCTTGCAGCCGGCGTTCACGTCGGGGCGCTTCGATGCGAAGCGCGCCCTGCCCATGAGTGCGGGCGATGTGATCTTCCAGCTGGCCGAACAGTCCGAAGGGCTGCTTGCGCCCTACGATATCTGGCCGCTTGGCTGCTCGAACCCGCTGTGCGACACGGGCGTGTTTCTGGTGAAAGGCGAACCCCCCGAAGGCGTGGCCGCCCATCCTTCAGGCTTCTATCCGGCCACGCGGGCGCTTACCATGGAGGAGTACCGTGCGGGATATTCCCCCGACAGCCCGCAAGGGTCGGTGTTCCTCGACATCTTGGCAAAGCGCGGCGTTTTTGTGGGCACGGGGCTTTCCGTTGTCATCATGAACTACATGGATGCGGTTTCCATGGACGTGCAGCGTTTGCGCGAATGCTCCATGATGGTGACGGTGCCTGACGGTCGGGCCATCCCGTTCTGCTCGTACCATTTGACGAACAGCGCGGGCGAGCGCGTGTACACGCCTTGGTGCAAGTAGGAGGGTTTCCGACGGTCGTGGCGGTTCGGTAAAGGTTGTTGAAAGGAGCGGTATGCCGCAAGAGGCCGATTACAAGATTACGAACGATCCGCACCGGTGTTTGAAGTGCGGGTTGTGCATTGCGTTTTGCCCGTGCGACGTGCTCGAGGAAAACGAGGGGGGCAACCCCTTCGCAGCGCATCCCGAAAACTGCGTGGGGTGCACCACCTGTTCGGGGAACTGCCCGCAGCGGGCGCTTCTGGTGGAGGCGACGGGAGATGCGACCTACGACCCCTTCGCCGACGAACCGCGTGCGCAGCCCCTTTCCCGCGACCTGCAGAAGCACTATGCCGACATGCAGCGCGTCATTATGGAGAAGCTCGATTTGCGCTGGCAGCCGGTGGCGGTGAGCCTCATCGGTAAAGACGAGCTTTTGCCCGACGTGCCCATGCCGCCCGAAAACCTGCGCTTCTGCCAGGCCATGATGGCGGCGCGGCGGGGCGCGAGCATACTTATGCCCCCGCACAGGCATTCGTGCCCCGACGGCACGTCCATCTTCGGTATGACCGGCGTTCCCGAGAAGCTGGCCACCGGCGAGATATACGTGCTGTTCCACAAGCTGGTGAACGCCGAAGCCGCAGCGCGCATGGTGGCGGAGCGCCCCACGCTTCCGCCGAAGAGCCGTCGCGCCACCTACGTGGCTCCGCTTGCGAAGACCGTGCGCGAGCCCGAGGTGGTGGTGTTCACGGGCACGCCCGAGCAGATGATGTGGCTGTGCATGTCCATGAGCTACTACACCGGCCACCGCTTCGACTTCCATGCGAGCGGCTACAATTCCATGTGCGTGGAGGCGGTGCTCTATCCGCTTATGGAAAACGAGCCCAACATCACGTTCGGCTGTTATGGCTGCCGTGCGGCAAGCGACGTGGGCGAAGACATGATGTTCATGGGCGTGCCTACGGCTAAGCTGCCCACGGTGGTTGAGGGGTGCACGGAGCTGGCAAAGAAGGCCATCCCGCATTCCCGTATGAAGATATACGTACCGCCCATCATGTAGGAGGTTGTCTGTGGCAGAGGAGCTGTTCACGCTGCGGCCGGCAGTCGAAGGCGACCGCGAGCTCATAGACCGCTACACCTATGTCGAAGGTATGGATTCGCTGCCCTCGCTGGAAAACGTCACCGTGGCGGCGAATGCCGATGACGAGTGCGTCGGGTTTCTGCGCTTGGCTTTCTCCGATGCCGGTGTTGCCCATGTGAACCCGGTGGTGGTGTATTCCGCATGGCGCGGATACGGGGTGGGTCGAGCGCTGGTGGAAGACGCCCTTGCGCGCTGCGGGGAGCTGCGGCTGGTCGCTCGCGGGAAAAGCATCCCCTTCTACCGTGCGCTCGGTTTTGCGGAAGCAACGTGGGAAGACATCGCACCCGGCGTGACGGAAGACTGCGACAACTGCGACGCGCGAGAGGAATGCGGGCCTTTGCCCATGGTGCGCGCGGAAAGGAAAGGCGAGTAGCTATGGAGAACAGGAAGCTCACTTCGGTGGAATTGGGTGAGATTGCGAAGCTGGGCTCAGCACAGCTCGATATGCTCGCAGCATGGGCAAACAAGCAGGTTACCTGTTCTCACTGCAAGCGCTGCCAGCTGCGTTGCGAGGTGCTAAAGGAAGCCGACCTCGATGCGGGCCTGGTGGAAGAGGCGTACGAGCGGGTGATGCTTATCGATGAGGCTAAGCGCCCGCAGGCGGTTCTTCAATTGGTGAACGATCGTCCGCAAATGTACAACGCGCTTCGGCGCTGCTGCTTTTGCGGCTATTGTACGGCAGCATGCAGCCATCATGTTCTGGCTGCCGACCGCATGCGCGACTGGCGCATTCTGTTCATGCAAGCAGGGCTTATGCCTCCCGACGATTCGCGTATCGTCATGGTCGATAACGAATGGCACCTGTTCAGCGCCTATCGCGCCATCTACGGAATAGGCTATCCGGAATTCACGTACTTGAGCCAGGCAGCTGAGGCGGGGCCGGGTTTGGTCGATACGGTGTTTTTCCCCGGCTGCTCGCTTGTAAGCTATGCGCCCGAGCTGACGCGCAAAGCGGGCAACTGGCTTACCTCGGCAGGTGTCAAATGGGCGCTTTCGGACGACTGCTGCGGAAGCCCCCTTATGAGCGCTGGACTATTCGACAGAGCCGCCGCGCTGCGCGAGCGCATACTTGACCAGATGCGTGCAGCGGGCGCAAAGCGCATGCTTACGGTGTGCCCTGGCTGCGGCGAGGAGTTCGCTGAAATTATGCGCGACGAGGTGGAAATAGTTCCGTTGCCGGAATTCATGCTGCAGGTGGCGGGGAAGATGAAGGGCGCAGATCCGCTAGCGTGCCCCCCTGCATGCGGGTTCTCGCCTCTTGCGACTGAAAGCGTGACCGTGTTCGATTCGTGTCATGATCGTGCGGAAGGGCGGCACGGCGCGGCCATCCGCGAGCTGGTGCGCCGCTACATGCCCGAAACCGAGCTGCGCGAGATGGATCATCGCAAGCGCGGCACGCTCTGCTGCGGCGCCGGGGGCGCGGTGGGCTCCTATGATGCCGACATCACGAACCGTCGCGTGTGGCGCGTGATAGAGGAGGCACGCAAAACCGGCGCACAGACCTTGGTGACCATGTGCCCTACCTGCACCTACACAGTTGCCCAAGCCTGTCTTGATCAGCCCAACCGTGCCATGGGAAGCCGCCACTACCTGGAACTGCTCTTCGGCGAAACCATAGATTGGGCGCAGATATTCGATCAACTGCAATCCATGTGGTCGGGCGAATACGGTCCTTGGCTTATGTCCACGTTCTACGGATAAGCATTCGAGGCATTTGGGGAGTGCTAATGCGCGCACACGGGGGTGTCGGGCAGGTCGATGCCGAGTGCTTTTGCGGCATCTGCTCGCAGCTCTTCGATGGTAAGCTCGTAGCAGGCGAGCGCGTCTATCCAGCGGCGCAGGCAGCTGCGACCCTTTTCGGTAAGGGTGAACAGGCGCTTGGCCGACCCCTCTTCCGGCGTGTCCCATTCGGAAGTTACCAGCCCGCTTTCCTCCATGCGCTTGAGCGCACGGTAGATGCCGGTCGCGTCGGGCTTCTTCCCGCCGAACATGGGCGATGATGCCGCTTCCTGCACGATGATGTAGCCGTGCATGGGCTTGTCTGACTTGGCGAGAAGGGCAAGAATGGTGGGCTGGGATAAGCGGTTGAGCGATTTTCCCAGTTCGGCGCATTCTTTCAAATCGTCGTCCGACTTGGGATGACAGCTACTCCACATAAGCGATCTCTTTCCTCGCGACGGGCGAATCTCCCACACGCAATGCAGTCGATGCGTCCAAAACGGTCTGAAAAACGTTGAGTACTATCATCCCATAACTATTTGCAAATTGCCACTATTTTCCACGATAAAATATCTTAAAGGAGCTCAAAGACGCTCAAAGGAACTCAAAATCGCGCGGTCTTTACCTTCTCTAGCGTCGACGTACTACCACGTTGTCGCCGGCTTTGAAGATGTGGCCTGCGGGAACGAATCCGCGGACGCGGGAAAGCGGGTAGACTATCGTTTCTGCGCCTATGACCGAGCCGGGGCAGAGCACGCTGTTGCAGCCCACCTCCGCGTGGTCGCCTAATGCCGCGCCGAACTTCTTGATGCCGGTCTCCATTTCCTCCGCGCCGTCGCGCACTATTACGAGCGTGCGGTCGCTTTTCAAATTCGACGTGATGGCGCCCGCGCCCATGTGCGCCCCTGTTCCCAAAATGGAATCGCCCACGTAGTTGTAGTGGGGAACTTGCGCCTTGTCGAACAGGATGACGTTTTTCAGCTCGGTGGAATTGCCCACCACGGCGCCTTTGCCCACCACGGCGCTCGCGCGGATGAACGCGCAGTGGCGCACTTCGGCCTCGTGGTCGATGATGAGGGGCGCACCTAAGTAAGCGCTTTCGAACACGTGGGCATCGCGCGCGACCCAGACGTTTTCGGAAACCTGCTCGTACTCGCTTGCGGGAAGGGTGGGGCCAAGTTCCAAAATGAAATCCTTGATACCGGCAAGAGCCTGCCAGGGATATTCGAACCGAGCCAGGTAGCTGCCCGCTATGGTGTTGGAAAGATCGTACAAGTCGGATATGCGTGCTTTCATGGTGCGCTCCTTTCTGCTACAGCAAGTGCCCCGATGCCTGCATGGCCGCGATGATGGCGTCCACGTGCTTTTCGCACTCGTCATGGTCGGGTGCTTCGGCCATGACGCGGATGACCGGTTCGGTTCCGCTTTTGCGCACGAGCGTGCGTCCCGTGTCTCCCAGCTCGGCGCTCGCCGCATCGATTGCGGCCACCACGGCGGCATCGGCAAGCGTGGCGTCCTTGTCGTCCACGCGCACGTTCTTGAGCACCTGCGGATACATTGCGCACGGTGCGGCCAGCTTTGCCAGGGGCTTTCCGGTCGCTATCATGGTTTCTGTGACCATGATAGCGGTCAGGATGCCGTCGCCTGTGCGGGCGTGTTCGCCGAAGATGATGTGGCCTGACTGCTCGCCGCCTATCATGTGGCCGTGCTTGCGCATGTTTTCCCACACGTACTTGTCGCCTACGGCGGTCTTCTCGTAGCGGATGCCGCATGCGTCGAGCGCTTTGTACAGCCCGAAGTTCGACATGATGGTGGTCACGACGGTGTTGTTCGCCAAGTGCCCGTGCTCTTTCATGTACGTGCCGCACACATACATTATCTGGTCGCCGTTTACCAGCTGGCCTTCCGCATCGACGGCAAGGCAGCGGTCGGCGTCGCCGTCGAAGGCGAAGCCTGCTTCCAGGTTGTTCTCGCGCACGTAGGCGCAAAGCGCTTCCGGGTGGGTGGACCCGCAGGCCACGTTGATGTTCAGGCCGCTCGGCTCGTTGCTGATAACGTGCACTTCGGCGCCGAGCGCCTGAAACACGCGCGGGGCTATGGCGTAGGAGCCTCCGTTCGCGCAGTCGAGCGCGATTTTTCTGCCGTCGAAGCGGTGGCATGCAAGAGAAACCAGGTAGTCGGCGTAACGGCTGCGGCTCTCTCCGTAATCGACGATGCATCCGATGGCGGCTTCGGTGGCGTAAGGCATGGCGCGAGGGTCGCCGTCCATCATGTCCTCGATGCGGGCGGTGGTTTCCTCGTCGAGCTTTTCCCCGCTTGCGGCGAGCACCTTGATGCCGTTGTCGCCGTAGGGGTTGTGGCTGGCAGAAATCATGACGCCGAAGGCGAAGTCTTCCATGCGGGTGATGTAGGCGACCGACGGCGTGGTGGTCACGTGCATGAGGTACGCGTCGGCACCCGATGCTGTAATGCCTGCAGCCAACGCCGATTCGAGCATGTATCCGCTTCTGCGCGTGTCCTTGCCAATAAGCACGCGCGGGCGTTCGGGCTGCGTGCCTTGTGCACCCTGCGCGCCCTGCTCGTTCTGCCCGCCTTGCGCACCTTCCGCGCTTTGCAGAGCCATCCATCCTAAGATGCGTCCGATGCAGAAGGCGTGCTGCGCGGTCAGATCGCTTCCGGCCTCGCCTCTGAACCCGTCGGTTCCGAAGTAACGTCCCATGCTCTTCGATGCCCCTTTCCTGTGGTTTTGCCGTTGGCGATCTTTGGCGCCATCGGCTTGTTTTCCTTTGCTGCTTTCCGCCGCTTCCGTTGCTGTGCGGGTCTTTGGTTCTCGTTTAGGGCTTTCGCGCACCTTCGCGCGCCACCCACATTTCCCCGAACGAAGAGCGCCCGGGGTTTCCCGGGCGCGCTCTTAACTTAGAGTTTGCTTGCTGCCGCCTTATCCAGGTAGACCTCCACGTTGGGGTGCAGCTGCAGAACGCTGGCGGGAACGTCTGTCGTGACCGAGCCGTTCACGGTGGCGGCAATGGCATCCGCCTTGCTCTCGCCTGTGGCGATGAGCATGATGCTGCGTGCGTTCATGACGGTCTTGATGCCCATGGTGGCTGCATGCGTGGGAACGTCGTTAAGCGAATCGAAGAAGCGCTTGTTGGCCTCGCGGGTCGATTCGGTGAGCGTTACCACGTGCGTGAGCGATTCGAGCGGCGTGCCGGGTTCGTTGAACCCGATGTGCCCGTTGACACCGATGCCCAGAAGCTGCAGGTCGAGCCCGCCCGCTTGGGCGATGGCGGCATCGTATCCGGCAAGCGTTTCGGCCGAGGTGTCCAAACCGGAAGGAACATGCGTAGCCGCAAGGTCGATGTCGATATGGTTGAACAGGTTGTCTTCCATGAAGAAGCGGTAAGATTGCGGGTGGGTGGGCTCAAGTCCCACGTATTCGTCCAAGTTGAAGCTGGTCACGTCTTTGAAGGAGATGTTTCCTGCCTTGTTCAGGCGAATAAGCTCGGCGTATAAGTCAAGCGGGGTGGACCCGGTGGCGAAGCCTAAAACGGCGGCGGGCTTTTCGGCGAGCAGCGCGGCGTAACGTTGCGCCGCCTTTTCGGCAATGGCTTCAGGGGTGTCGACGATGATCTTCATGTTTCCTCGCTTCTGTTGTGAGGCCCGTCTGCCGGGCGGTTCAAAATTGCTGTTTTCTCTCGCGGTCCGGCTGTCTTGCACGTCGCATATTCGGTATCTTGCGCGCCTCCGCGAAATTCCAATGCGCTCGATTATAGCGCCCTTGGGGCTATCCCATACAGCTCGTTCAAGGTTTTCCACGCGCCGCACGCATTAGGTGCGCCCCTTTGGCATTGGCACCTTGGCATTGGCACCTTGGCATCGGCACCTTGGCGCCTTCCTCTTTTCGACGCCTCGATGTGCTATGCTTTGCCAGGCGGAAGAACGCGAACGGAGAAGCGTCTGCTGCGGGCGAGACGAAGCCCGACTGGCGCGAATGGTGCGGGCGAGGCGAGCGCAGGCATGGGCGAAGCCGCAATGCGCGGGAAAGGCGCTGCGCGAGCGCTACGGCATGAAGATAGTGCTTTCCACCACGCGTCCTCTGCGCAATACAGAAGAGCTTAACGCCGCGCTCGCGCGCTACGACTGGGTGGTTCTCGACTACAGCCGGCACAAGGATCCGGCCTATCTGGGTGCCATCGAGAAGCCGGGGAAGGCGGAGCTTATGGTGAACGAGTTCTGCGTTCTCAACTGTCCTGATCGGCAGGACCACTACGCCTTCAACAGCTCGAACCAGCAGTGGGAGCGCAGCGACCCCTATCCCTGCGCCGCGCCCAAGAGCCGCTCGTTCGCGCACGTGCCCGGCCATCCTGTGCGCTTCACCGCCAAAGAGGTGCGCGACGTGCACGAAAGCTGCGGCATCGATCATTTCAAAATAGTAGGCAGAAACGTCCCCGCCCCCTTGGTGTTCGACGAGCTGCTCTACTACCTCCTGCGTCCCGAACGCCATAAGGAAGTGCGCCGAATGTTCGCGAAGGCGACGGGGTAAAGGGTGCCAAAATGACAAGCGTGCCAAAGGGGCGCACCGGGTGCCGGTGCCAAAGGGACACACCTAATGGCACGCCCTCTGGCACCCTTTGGCCAATGCGCCCTGTCAATGGCGCGCATGCCGCAGATTCCACCTATTGCGTCAGTGCGGCGGTGTGCAGGGGCTTGTAGGTAGCTCCCTCCTTGGAAAGCGTGCTCTTGAACAGAACGACGGCGCTCGCTTCGCCGATTTCGGGGAAGGCGAGGGCAGGTAGGCTTCCCTTGGGGATGCGCGCGCGGCGGGCGAGCGTGATGTGTGGTTTGAACGGCTTGTCGTCGAAGGGCACGTTGCGGCGTGCCAGCTCCTCGCGTATGCGTTCGGCAAACAGCATGAGCGCGGGTACGGGGGCGATTCCCAGCCAAAGCGTCGCGTCGCTTGGGCGGCCGAACTTTCCCAAGCCGTCGCTTCTCAGGGGGATAGGCGCCGCATCCGCGCAGGCGGCGTCGATGGCCGCCATGCTTGCGGAAATCTCGCGCTTATCCACCTCGCCTAAGAAGGCGAGCGTGAGATGGTAGATGCTGCGGGGCAGGAAACGCCCTTCGACAACGGCTCCCAGCTGCCGCGCAAGCCCCGCGATGTCGTCTGCGAACCCTTCCGACACTTCCAATGCGATGAATGCTCTCATTTCACGTTGCCTTTCTCTTGCGACTTGCGGCGGCGGTTTTCTGCGCCTTTTGAAGCTCGACCGATGCCTTTCGGGGGCGAGCGGTGCCTTTCCGCCCGCATGCGGCTGCCGCTTGCTTTCGCCCTTACGGTTTCCCCCGGGTCATCCGTCGCCGACGATTTTTGCATGGTGCGTTCGGCGTCGATGCGCGCACACGGTTCATTTTACGCTATTGGCTACGATGCTGCTGTGGCAAAACGCGTTCGCCTCGCTGTTGCCAGCGGCTCCGGTGTGCAAGAAGTCACGAAATGGCCGCAGCGGCAGCCGGCTTGAACCGTCGACCGCTGCGGCAACATTACCCTCCAGTGCACAAAAAGTCGCGAATTGTTGCGTTTTCCTCTTAAGATGGCGACGGGAGTGACTGACGCTCTGGCTTCTAAAGAAGAATGAGGGAACAAGCAATCATCTGAACAGGCGTTATTCAAAAACGCTCTTCCGCTCGTCCCCTTTATTCTTTTCCCAGGCGCAACAATTCGCGACTTTTTGTGAGTGGGGGGATTTTGCCGTCATGTTCGGCATCCCAGGTTGGCCTCTGATGCCATTTCGGCCTCCGGGGGTATTCATGCGCAATCTGCCTTTCGGCGGCAAATGGTGGCGTAAAGGGTTTCAGCGGCAGCGCAGTGGCGCGAACGGTTTTCGGCGAAGCGCGTCGGAGTGTTGGCGGCTTGCGCGCGGCTTCGGTGCGGAATTATGAGCGCTTCCAGGTTCGCCAATGACGGCGTGGCGTCGGCGGGATGGAGCGGAATGCTGCCGCGCTTGCGTGCGATGCCGTGCAATGCTGGTGCAGAATGGGCGAGGGTGCGGGTCGTCGGCCCTGCGGGTGTCGGTTTTCCGCGTGCAATGCTGGTGCAGAATGGGCGAGGGTGCAGGCATGCGCGGGGTTTTCGTGTAAGATAAGAGGCGAAAAGAGGGCGGCCTTTTCGCGCTCGCGAGGTTTCGCGTGCAGGTAAGCAAGGCCGCGACCCCGAAAGCAATCTTGAAGGAGCATTGTGATGCAATCTGCCAAGCTAGGCGGCCAGAAGGTCGTCGTGCTCGACTTCGGCGCACAGTACGGGCAGCTCATAGCTCGGCGCGTGCGCGACCTGCACGTATATTCGGAAATCGTTCCCTGCGACATTTCCGCCAAAGAGCTGCGCGAGCTGGCCCCGTCGGCCATCATTCTTTCCGGAGGCCCTGCGAGCGTGTACGCCGAAGATGCGCCGTCGGTTGATCCAGCCCTCTTCGACTTGGGCGTTCCCGTGCTCGGCTTCTGCTACGGCCAGCAGATCATGGCGGTTGTGCTAGGCGGCAAGGTCGGCCACACGGAAAAGGGGGAGTACGGTCCTGCGCCGCTTACGCGCTGTGACGGGGAAGGCGGCAAAAGCGTGCTTTTCGGCGACACGCCCGCCGAGCAGATCGTGTGGATGAGCCATCGCGACGCGGTGAGCGAGGTTCCTGCGGGCTTCACGGTCACGTCGCGCACCGACGTGTGTCCAGTGGCGTCGATGGAGTGCCCCGAGCGCGGGCTTTTCGCCACGCAGTTCCATCCCGAGGTGCGTCACACGCCTCACGGCAACGAGATGCTGGCGAACTTCCTGTTCGGCATCTGCGGGATTGAGGCCACTTGGAATATGGATTCCATCGTCGATGACGCGGTGGCCGCCATCCGTGCGAAGGTGGGGAAGGAACGCGTGATCCTGGGCCTTTCGGGAGGGGTTGATTCCAGCGTGGTGGCCGCACTGTGCGCACGGGCTATCGGCAAGCAACTTACCTGCGTGTTCGTGAACCACGGCCTTCTGCGCAAGAACGAGCCCGAAGAGGTGGAGGAGGTGTTCACCCGCCAGTTCGACGTCGATTTCGTGCACGTGCATGCGGAAGAGCGCTATGCGGCGCTTCTGGCCGAGGTGGCCGACCCCGAACAGAAGCGCCGAATAATAGGCGCGCAGTTCTGGAAGGAGTTCTTCGCCGTGGCGCAAGACTTGGCCGAAGGCGGCCGTCCGGTGAAGTTTCTGGCGCAGGGCACTATCTACCCCGACATCATCGAGAGCGGTGCGCGCAAGACGGGCGGCAAGGCGTCCACCATCAAGAGCCACCATAACCTCATTCCGTTTCCCGAGGGCGTGAGCTTCGAGCTCATAGAGCCGCTTGACCGTTTCTTCAAGGACGAGGTGCGCGCGCTGGGCACGGCGCTGGGGCTGCCCGACTACATCGTACATCGCCAGCCGTTCCCAGGTCCTGGTCTTGCTATTCGCATCATCGGGGCGGTGACGCTCGAGAAGCTGGCCATTCTCAAGGAGGCCGACGCCATCGTGCGCGAGGAGCTGGACGCCTACAACGCGCATCTGCTTGCGGAAATGGGAAAGCGCGAAGGCGAGCTTGCGCGTATCGATGCCGGAGGGCCTTGTGTGGAACGCCCGGTATGGCAGTACTTCGCCGTACTGCCCGACGTGAAAAGCGTGGGCGTCATGGGCGACGAGCGCACCTACGCCCGCCCCATCGTCTTACGCGCCGTGGAAAGCAGCGACGCCATGACCGCCGACTGGGCGAAGCTGCCCTACGACGTGCTCGCCCGCATATCGAGCCGTATCGTGGCCGAGGTGCCCGGCGTGAACCGCGTGGCCTACGACATCACGTCCAAGCCTCCTGCAACGATCGAGTGGGAGTGAGAATTACCAGTTCAGAGGCACTATTTGGCTTCATTATTACTTTCTAATACTTTGTAAAACTGTGTATTTCCCCACAAGGATTTTGCAAGCCACTCGATTATCCTCTCACTTTTGATTCTCAGTGAAATGACCCGCCAACACCATGGCGGGTCTTTCTTTTCCCAGTTCCGATACTGTTTTTGTGCAGCTTTCGATTCTTTATCGTCATGGCAGTACGATAGTTTTGCAAAGTA
>JAEYEL010000043.1 GCA_023403475.1 Actinomycetes bacterium | reverse complement strand
ATCAAGCCGACAAGGCGGCTGCGCTTTGCGCGAATACCTGGCGGCTTCCGCTTTGGCGGGAAGCTGCGCGGCATCAGACCGCAGGCCTGACAAGCAGGTCATTCTGAAACCAGCAAGGTTGTTGGTTTTCTGTGTCTTTTTATCTCTCTTTCAGGTTTTCCCAGTTCGCTTTGATACCATCTACCGTTGCTGCTTAACGACAATCTGCTTGGAGGAGCACTTTTGAGCAAAGAAGATGTGATCGAGCTCGAGGGCACGGTGCTTGAGGCTTTGCCGAACGCCATGTTTAGGGTGGAGCTTGAAAACGGGCACAAGATATTGGCCCATATTTCCGGCAAGATGCGCATGCACTACATCAAGATCTTGCCGGGCGACAAGGTGACGGTCGAGCTTTCCGTCTACGATTTGAACCGCGGGCGCATAACCTATCGGTTCAAATAGGCGCACAGGGTGTACGGGTTTTTCCTGTGCGCTTTTCGTGTGTTACAGGGGCGCATTCCCGCGCGGCACGTGCGCAGGGTCGTCTCTCTTTTTGCGCTTTTGCGTGCGAAAGCGGCAAAGGTGACAAAGACAGGTGTGGGAAACAACGTCTGCGGCTGGGCGTGAACATATAGTAAACGCATTACCGAAAGGAAGATGATATGAAGGTACGTCCTTCGGTCAAGAAAATGTGCGACAAGTGCAAGATCATCAGACGCCATGGCAAGGTGCTCGTGATTTGCGAGAACCCGCGCCATAAGCAGCGTCAAGGCTAGGAAAGAAGGGGAATCAACCTATGGCACGTCTTGTTGGCGTCGACCTTCCTCGCGACAAACGCATTGAAGTCGGCTTGACCTACATTTACGGCATCGGCCTCACAACCTCTAAGAAGATTCTTGCAGACACCGGGGTTAACCCCGATGTTCGCGTGAAAGATCTCACAGAGGACGATTTGACGAAGCTGCGCGACTACATTCAGGCGAACCTTAAGGTCGAAGGCGACCTGCACCGCGAGGTTTCCCAGAACGTGAAGCGCCTTATGGAAATAGGTTGCTATCGCGGTCTGCGCCATCGCAAGGGGCTTCCGGTTCGCGGCCAGCGCACGCATACCAATGCGCGCACCCGCAAAGGTCCCCGTAAGCAAATCGGCGGAAAGAAGAAGTGAGGTAGCGAGAAGTGGCAGCTAAGAAACAGGTGCGCACCCGCATCAAGCGCTCCGAGCGCAAGAACATCGCCGTGGGCGCTGCGCACATCAAATCTACGTTCAACAACACCATCGTAAGCATCACCGATCCCCAGGGCAACGTGATCTCGTGGCAATCCGCCGGCACGGTGGGCTTCAAGGGCTCCCGCAAATCCACGCCTTTTGCGGCGCAAATGGCTGCGGAAGCTGCTGCCAAGACGGCGATGGAGCACGGTCTGCGCAAGGTCTCCGTGTTCGTGAAAGGCCCGGGCTCCGGCCGCGAGACGGCTATCCGCTCACTCCAAGCCGCCGGCCTTGAAATTGCCAGCATTCAGGATTGCACACCCATCCCGCACAACGGTTGCCGTCCGCGCAAGCGTCGTCGCGTGTAACTGAAAGGATCGAACATTATGGCTCGTTATACTGGAGCGGACTGCAGACTGTGCCGTCGCGAGGGAGCGAAGCTGTTCCTGAAGGGCGACCGCTGCTACACCGACAAATGCGCCATGGAGCGCCGCGCCTATGCGCCCGGCGAAGCTGGCAAGAAGCGCGTGAAGGAAAGCGAATATCGTATTCAGCTGCGTGAGAAGCAGAAGACCAAGCGTATCTACGGCGTGCTTGAAAACCAATTCCACCATTACTACGAGATGGCGAGCCGCCAGAAGGGCGTTACGGGTGAAAACCTGCTCCGCCTTCTGGAAAGCCGTCTTGACAACGTGGTTTATCGCTTGGGCTTTGCGAAGTCCCGTGCTGAGGCTCGTCAACAGGTGCGCCATGGTCATATCACGGTGAACGGTCGTCGCGTGGATATCCCGTCCTTCCGCGTTCGCACCGGAGACTTGGTGGCCGTTGCCCCTAAGGCAAAAGACATGCTGGTCATCAAGAGCGCCCTCATTTCCAACGAGCGCGCACAGGTGCCGGCATGGCTTGAGGTAGACATCGAGAAACTGCAGGGCAGCGTGTTGGCTCTCCCGCAACGCGACCAGATCGACCTGGACATTCGCGAACAGCTCATCGTCGAACTTTACTCGAAATAATCACGGCGGAGTAAGGAGGCTGAACCCTACATGACGGAGTTCATGAGGCCGACAGTTACAACGGAAGAAGTCAACGACACGGTAGCTCGCTACATCGTGGAGCCGCTTGAGCGCGGTTACGGATACACGCTCGGCAACTGCATGCGTCGTGTGCTGTTGTCCTCGCTCGATGGCGCGAAGGCGACCGCCATTCAGATAGAGGGCGTGCAGCACGAGTTCACCACTGCGGAAGGCGTTATAGAAGACATCACCGACATCGTTTTGAACGTGAAGGGCTTGGTGTTTTCCGCGCTCAATGACGACGTTGAGGAAGCGACCGCGCATGTGACGGCGGAAGGCCCGTGCACCGTTACCGGCGCCGACTTGGACGTGCCCACCGAATTCACGCTGGTGAATCCCGAGCACGTTATCGCCACGGTGGCGGATGGCGGGCAGCTTGACATGACCATTCGCATCGGCGTGGGCCGCGGGTACGTTTCCGCCGAGCGCAACAAGCGCACGGAAGACCCTATCGGCGTCATTCACGTGGATTCGCTGTTCTCGCCCGTGAGGCGCTGCACCTTGAACGTCACCGATACGCGCGTGGGGCAACGGACCGACTACGACAAGTTGATTTTGGAGGTGGAAACGGACGGCAGCGTCGATCCGACCGAGGCCGTGTGCCGTGCCGCCAACATCATCAATCAGTACATGGGCGCGTTTTTGAGCCTGACCGATCTGGGCGACGAAGAGGACGGCGAGATTCCCTCCATCTTCGCACCGGAAGGCCAGGAGTCGAATGCCGAGCTTGACAAGCAGATAGAGGACTTGGATCTTTCGGTTCGTTCGTACAACTGCTTGAAGCGCGCCGGCATCCATTCCGTGCGCCAGCTCGTCGAGTTCTCCGAAAACGACCTGCTGAACATTAGGAACTTTGGCGCGAAATCCATCGAGGAAGTGAAAGACAAGCTCATTTCCATGGATCTCAATTTGAAGCTATAGGAGACACGAGATCATGAGACACAACTACAAGGGGCGCAAGCTGGGCACGGATTACAGCCACACCAAGGCCATGAAGAAAAGCCTTGTCTGCGCGCTGTTCTTGAACGACCGCATCAAGACCATCGAGTCGCGTGCGAAGGAGATTCGCCCCGATGTCGATAAGATCGTCACGTGGGCGAAGCGCGGCGATCTGCACTCCCGCCGTCTGGCCATTGCCAAGCTGGGCGACAAGGAGCTGGTACGCGAGATTTTCGAGAAGGTCGCGCAGGGCATGTTCAAAGATCGCCCCGGCGGCTATACGCGCATCATGAAGCTGGGCAACCGCAAGGGCGACAATGCTCCCATGGTAATCATGGAACTGGTCACCGAGCCGGTTGTCTTCAAGAAGAAGGGCGAGGAGAAAGACGCCAAGAAGGCTGCTCCGAAGAAGGTTTCTCCTAAGAAAGTGGAGAAGGCGGAAAACGATGCCGAAAAGGACAAGGTGGAAAAGGCCAAGTCCGAGGAGGCTGCTGAGGTGGAGGCTCCTGCCGAGGAAACGGCGGAGGGCAAGCTCGAGGAAGCTGCTGCCGAGGGGAAAGCCGAGGAGGCTGCCGCTGAGGCTTCCGAGGCTCCTGCCAAGGAGGCTGCCGAAGCTCCCGCCGAGGAGAAGAAGGCTGAGTAGCCCTGCGATTTCTTCAAGTGCGACAAGGGCCGGGTTGCAGGTGTTCCTGCAACCCGGTTTTCGTTTTGAGACCGTTTTTGATTTCGTCGTATGCATGGGTTGGCGTGAAGAGGTGGAATGTTTCGCGTTGCGGAGGTGCTGCGTACTGATTGGTTGCAGCAGTGCTACCGTACCGCCACCTGGCAAACGGGCAACTTTTGTACAATGGTCTTGTTCGATATAAGGCCGTCGAAAGGAGCCGCTATGGTTACGTTGGAAAAAGAGTCGGTTATGGACAAAGTCGCCGATGTCGCGCATGATGCGAAAAATGCTGTGAAAGACGCTGCTCACAACGTCAAAAATGCCGTACAGGATGCTGCCTCCGACGTGAAGGCCTCAGCTAAGGAAGCCGAGGCTAAAGCGAAAGCCGAACCCGAAAGCTGAAGCGAGGGTAAGCTTGCTCTCATGAGCGAATTTGCCGCACGAGCGAGCTTGTTGTGCGGCTGAGGCTGCTTTCGGGATTTGTTGTTGTGCCCCTGCGGGCTTGATTCCTCAGGGGCGCTTTTTGTGCCATACTAATTGGCATGCGTTTAAAAGCCGACACGTATATTTCCGGAAATTCACCTGTTCACGTATGCGATGCGCGGGTAAAGACAGTGCTTTTGGCCGTCTATTCCGTGACGTTGTTTCTCGTTGATACGTGGGCGGGGCTTGGTCTTTGCGCGCTTGCGTTCGCGACTGTTCTGGGGTTGAGCGGGATTCCGCCGCAGCGCGTTTTTGGGGTTGTGGTTCCCGTTTATGTGCTGGCTGCGCTCACGGTGGCGTTCAACGCGTTCACATTCGACGTGGGGCGAGCGACTTTAGCGAACATGTCGGGCGGGGAAGTCGGTTCCGCATCGGTGTTCTCGTCGCTTCCGCCCATTGCGCTCGTTGGCTCCTTCGGGTTCGTTCCCGCCGGCTTTGCACGCGGGTGCTTCTTCGCGGCGCGCATCCTGCTGCTTGTCTTCGCCAGCTTGGTTGTGAGCTTCACCTCTACATCGACCGAGCTTACCGATGCTTTGGCCAGCTTCCTTTCGCCTTTGCGCCGCTTGCGCGTGCCCGTTGACGATATTGCCATGGTGCTCTCGCTGGCGTTGCGCTTCATTCCCGTTACCGCCGAAGAATTTGGTCGTGTGTACGATGCTCAGTGGTCGCGCGGTGCGGCTTTCGGGGAAGGTTCGCTTTGGCGACGTCTTCGCGCGTGGCAGACCGTGTTCGTTCCTCTGTTCGTCGGTCTGTTTCGCCGCGCTGACGCGCTAGCGCGCGCGATGGACGCCCGCTGCTACGGTGCGCCTGACGTGCGACGCACGTCCCTTTCCGCGAAGCCCTTCTCGGTGCGTTCCGCCCTTTTCCTTGCCGTCGGCATGCTTGTCTGCGCGGCGCTCGCTCTATGGCTCTAGCGGCCAGTCGGGCTTGTTTGCGCGGCGCTCTCGGCATGTTTGCGGGCGCCGGCTCGGCGATTCGGCGACGGCGGCTCGGTGGCGCGGCGACGGCGGCTCGGTGGCGCGGGCTTGTCTTTTGAATTTGCCTTTTGCCGTAGGCTCGGTGGTGTTGCTGCGAAGTCGGCTCCCTTCGTCGGCCTTTTGATGGTTGGCGTGCTATGATGCTTTCGGAAAAGCCCGACCCCTTTCCAGGGAAAGGGCGCGAACCCCTAACAAGGAGGCACGAATGAGCGTCATCATCGATGTGTACGGTCGCGAGGTTCTCGATTCGCGCGGCAACCCGACCGTTGAGGTGGAGGTTACGCTAGGGAACGGCGCGTTCGGACGGGCCGCCGTGCCCTCTGGAGCATCGACAGGAGCATTCGAAGCGGTGGAGTTGCGCGACTGCGATAAGAACCGCTATCTGGGCAAGGGTACGCTCGATGCCGTTTCCCATGTGAACGAGGATATCGCCGAGGCTTTGGTAGGGCTTGATGCCAGCGACCAGCGCGCTATCGACGCGGCTATGATCGAGGTCGACGGCACAGAGAACAAGGGCGCTTTGGGCGCAAACGCCATTTTGGGCGCCTCGTTGGCTTGCGCCAAGGCGGCCGCCGAAGCGGCGGGGCTGCCGCTTTACAAGTACGTGGGCGGCGTGGGCGCTCATACGCTTCCCACGCCCATGATGAATATTCTGAACGGCGGCGTGCATGCCGACAACAACGTCGATTTTCAGGAGTTCATGATCATGCCGGTGGGCGCTCCGACGTTCGCCGAGGCGCCGCGCTGGTGTGCGGAAATCTACCATACGCTGAAAAAGGTCCTGCACGATGCCGGCTTGGGCGGCGGTGTTGGCGACGAGGGCGGTTTCGCGCCGAACTTCACCACCAACGAAGAGCCGCTCGAATACATTTCGAAGGCTTGCGAGGCTGCTGGATATGCGCCGGGAACAGACATCATGTTCGCCATGGATCCGGCATCCACCGAATTCTACAACGCCGAAACGGGCAAGTACGAGCTGGCGGGCGAAGGCCGCGAGCTGACGAGCGCGGAAATGGTCGACTACTGGGAAGCGCTTGTGAGCAAGTATCCTATCATCTCCATAGAAGACGGCATGGCCGAAGAGGATTGGGACGGCTGGAGGGCTCTCACCGACCGCATCGGCGATAAGGTGCAGCTGGTGGGCGACGACCTGTTCGTCACCAATTCCAAGCGTTTAGCCAAGGGCATCGAGCTGGGCTGTGCGAACGCCATCCTCATCAAGGTGAACCAGATAGGCAGTTTGACCGAAACGCTCGAGGCCATTGAAATGGCCAAGCAGGCGGGCTACGCGTGCGTCATGAGCCACCGTTCTGGTGAGACCGAAGACACCACCATCGCCGATTTGTCCGTTGCGTGCAACACCGGCCAGATAAAGACCGGCGCCCCATGCCGCTCCGACCGCGTGGCCAAATACAACCAGCTGCTGCGCATCGAGGAGGAGCTCGATGCGCAGGCGACCTACGCCGGCATGAGCGCCTTCTACAACATTAAGTGCTAAAGACGCTGACGCGGTGACCGCCGGCTCTGCTCATGGGCGGGTCTGGCGGATTGCTTCGCGTTTTTTGGACTCGCGGAAGTTCTGCTGAACTCGATGCGGTCAACCTGCGGCACCGGCGGGCGGGAAACGGACAGGCTGCGTTCAAAAGCTGTGCAGCCCTCACTCCGCCCGCCCTATAATCGCTTCAGGAAGTCGGCGGCGTTGCCGAAGCTGTCGCCGAGCGAGCTGGGCACGACCACCATGCTGCCGCTATCGCGCATGCCGTCGTTCACGGCGTGCATAGCTCGCAGCTGAAGTGCGTGCTCGTTCTCGTCGTAGATGTTCGCCGCCTCCACGAGCATGGACGATATGTCCTTTTCCACCTCGGCCAGAATGATGCGCGCATCCCGCTCGCGCTGCGCCTGAGCTGCTTTCGAAAGCGCGTTTTGCAGGTTTTCCGGTACTATGATGTCGCGAATCTTCACAGTGGCGACCGAGATGCCCCACGGCTCGGTGATGGCGGCTATCTCGTCGCGGATCTCGTTGTCTATTTGCTTGCGACGTGTGGCCAGCTCCTCTATCTCCATGCTGCCTATTACGTCGCGCATACATGCTTGGGCGGTGTTCGACACCGAATACAGGTAGTCTTCCACTTCGGTGCTGGCCTTGCGTGCGTTCCAGACCGTCCAGAAGAACACAGCATTCACATCGACCGGCACAAGGTCGGCGGTGAGTATTTGCTCGCCAGAGAAAAATGTGCAGCGCATGCGCTGGTCAACGCAGATGGTGACGTATTCGATGATGGGAATGGTGAAGAATATGCCGGGCCCTACGATGCGGTTGAGCTTTCCAAAACGCAGAACCACAGCCTGTTCCCATTGCAACGTCATATGGATGGTGAGCATGCTGAGCACGCCTGCGACAAGCGCGATGCAGAGGGAGAACATGGGGTTCAGGAACGGTCGCAAGATAAGAAAGACAATAAGGAAGCAACAGATGAACACCGTCGCGGAAAACACGTAGGCGCCCATGCGTGAAGTCTTGTTCCTTTTGTCGGGACGCGGTTTCGGTGTGCGTTCCGCAAAGGCCAGCCCGTTGTCTGGCGGGTTCGTCGAGGTTTCGGATGCGGGATTCTCGGTTTCTTTCTTCCGCATGTTCATTTATCTATCCTTTCAAGATACTTTTCGACAAGGGAGATAACTTCCTTGTTGGTCATGCCGGTATTGCGCGATTCGTCGACTAGCTTCACCACTATGGCCTCGATGGCTGCATCGGGGCATTCGCCGGTACGATCGCCCTCGTAGGTGACGAAGGTTCCGCTGCCCTGCTTCGTTCTGATGAGTCCGTCGCGTTCCAGGTCGCGGTACACTTTGCTTACCGTGTTGTATGCGACGCCTAGGGTGCTGGAAAGTTCGCGTACGGTGGGAAGCTGGTCGCCCATTGCGTACGCTCGCGTCATGATGAGATAGGTGAGGCGCTTCTTGAGCTGAGCCCACAAAGGGATATCGCTGTTTTCGTTTAATTGGAAATCCTGCAAATTCTTCTGCCTTATCTTTGGTAGTTATTATTGCTGCAATGGTGCATATCATTATATAATCATTTCCACTCGAAAAAAGCTGCGAATAGGAAAAGTTGGTTCGCGCGAAGGCGAAAAAGCACTGCGGGCTTCGCCAGCGGAAGTTATTGCAATGCCGCTGCGCTCGGTTTTCAATGAGACAGACACGCGAAGACACAAGGGCTCGGAGTGATGCTGCTGTACGAAAGCGCGAAGACGCAAAACTGCGGAGCGGGATTGCGAAAGCGCAAAGCGCAAAGGCGCGAAACGATTGCCGGTGCGCGCCGGCAGGAAAATGCGGGGGAGATGCTTGGATATGTGGGGATGGTCGGTCGCCCTCTATCTTTTCTTCGGTGGCCTGAGCGCTGGATCGTTCGTCTTCGCCGCCGTTTTGCAGCTGGCGCACGGTATGCGATACCAACGTACGGTTCGCATAGTAACCGTTTGCTCGCTAGTGTTTCTTGCCGTTGGCGCGGTGCTTCTGCTAATAGATGTGGGCTTGCCGCTACGAGCTATGGATGTTGCTCATAGCTTCCGCAATGTGGGAACGTCGTGGATGGCGCGTGGCGCATGGATACTTATGGGGTGCGCGGGAGTCTTCGCCTTGTATGCGCTGGCGGCGATGCTTCCTTTCGGGAGGTTCTCCCTGTTGGGAAGGCGTAGGGAAACGATTTTGAACGCTATGGGGATTGCGGGCATCGCATGCTCTTTTCTCTTGGCGGGCTACACCGGCATGCTACTGACGGATGCGGAGGGCATTCGCGCATGGAGTACGGCTCTCATTCCTGCGTTGTTCACCGTCTCCGCTCTTGATACGGGGGTGGCGTTCGGGCTGCTGGTGTTTCGGGTGGCGGAACAGGGGCGGGAGATGCGGCCTGGGCGGGATATGTGGCTCGGGCGGGAGATGCGACGGATTGTCGCGTATCGCTTCGATGCTGTTCTGCTTGTTCTTGTTTGCATGGAAGCTATTGTGCTGGCAGTCTACTCGATGTGGCTTGGATCGGGTTGGGGGCTTGGCGTTGCGGGTGCCGCGTCCCTGTCGTTCGAAGCTGGCTCGTTGGCTTCGCTGCCGGTCGTCTTCGGGCTTCTGCTGTGCGCGGCGGCGTTCGGGGCGGTGCGTTTCCTCGCGCCGGCGGGGAAGGGTGTTTTGTCAACGGCATCATCGCTTCTTTCCATAGGGGCAGGCATAACCCTCCGTTTCGCTGTTCTGGCCTTAGGGGTTCACACTGCTTTCCTTTGGTAACTGGTAGCGACTGCCTTTCTCTGCCGTCTTTCCGATGGAATTCACAGTATGCTCAAAATCGGATAATCGTACGGCATCCCAATCCTTCTTGGGGGTTGCATTATAGATTTAATGAATTATACTACTGCTTCATTGAAGCAATTATTGCTTCAATGAAGCATGCGGAAGTAATCCGGATATCTTCCGTGCTGCGATATTTTGTTGAGGAGAGGAGAGAGAAGATGGCAATAGAACAAGAGCACACCGCATCTCCCAGTATAGAGCGTCGAAGCTTTCTCAAATGGGCGGGCGCTTTAGGCGGTGCCGCTACGCTGAGCAGCACGTCGCTGCTCGTGGCGTGCTCAAGCGAGAAGCAAGGACAAGAATCGAACCCAAAAGCTCCCAAAGATTTCGTGGGCAACACCGATGCCGCCATAAGCGACGGGCTCCCGTACGGTGCCGACAAAATTGTACCGACCATTTGCACATGCGGTGATGTATGCGGTATGGTGCATACGGCGAACGCCTACGTCAAAGACGGCGCAATCGTGTACTACGAAGGCAATGCGATCAACGGCAACAACAAAGGGCATCTGTGCCCGCGCGGCATGACCGGACTCGAGATCATCAACAGTCCAAACCGCATCAAGTATCCCATGCGTCGCACAAACGAGAAAGGCGTTCAGGGGGAATTCGAACGTATTACGTGGGATGAAGCTATTGACACTATAACAGACGCCATGGTGACCGCTATCAAAGAGAGCGGACCTCATACTGTCGCATGCGGAACGGCCTCCGCTCATCCAGGCAATCAGATGATGGAAGTCGGCGGCGCAGTAATGCGCAAACTGTTTAACTTTGATACCGGAACCGGTGCTGGTGGCTGCTGGAACGATTTGAAGATAGGGCCTGTCTCAACGCTGGGAGATATGTATCATGCTCTCGAACATGACCCTCTTCATTCGAAGCTTATCATTTTTTGGGGTGATAACAGCGCTATGGCGAAACCGCAGGAGTGGGGAGACAGCTGGGCGCAAGCGAAGTTCGAAGCGGGAACGAAGATAATCGATATAGAATCACGTATGTCCGAGACATCCGAAAAGGCCGATTTGTATATACCGGTTCGCCCTGGCACGGACTCATATGTTGCACTTGCCATGGCAAACGTTATCATCAATGAAGGTTTGCAGGATCAAGATTTCATAGACAAATATACGGTTGGATATGAAGACTTCAAGAACCTGGCATTGAAGTATACCCCAGAGTTGGTCGAGAAAATAGCATGGGCTCCCGCCGAAAAGGTTCGCGAAGCAGCGCGGCTATATGCAACAATGAAGCCCGCCATGATAGAAATCGGTCGCGGCGGCAATCAAACCGGCGGGGCAAATAGCGATGCCGGGTGGATGATGGGGCGTGCGATCACCTGCCTGATGCCTTTATGCGGTCAATTGGGCGTGAAGGGGTCGGGATTGAGCTTGGAAGCTTCCGTTGGGGCTTTCAATGGTAACATATTCCATTGGCAGATGGGAAAAACCTATTCCGCACCCACTAATAGAGTGAAGTCTCTTTTTGAAACCGACCAAAAGGGAGCATCGGGTGTTTGGGGAACCTCGGAGGTTTTGTATAACAGAACACCTTACGGCTATCGGGTTTATATGACCAATGGCAACGGTGGAGGATCTTTCGGAGATTACGAGAAAGTTGCCGAAGCCTTCAAGCAGATGGATCTGGTTGTAATGCACAACCGCATTGTGAACTGGGCAGGATCTGCTTTTGCCGACATACTTCTTCCCGCCTGTTCGTGGGCCGAAGAATATGTTTGGCGTCCTGATTGGGAATACTCCGGTGTGTCCGTTCCTGCTATCGAGCCGATGTTCGAATGCAAAAACGACCTTGATATCTATCGCGAAGTTGCTATTTCCCTCGCAAACAAACTCGACCTCGGCCTTTCCGACGAAGAGGTGTGGCCGTGGAGCACGGACAAAGACTTTATGGCGCAGATTCTTTGCAACGATGACATCAAGGGTGCTTTCCAGAAATGCGTTGACGAAGGAAAAGAAAAGTTTGCGCCATTTGTAGACGGCGATATCGACTTTATAGCCTCTCAGGCGTTTGGCGTTCCGAATCCCTATTATGCGGGACAAGAAGATTTTGTTCCCTATAGGGCAAAGCTGTATGTCAACAACGGTGCTCCCGAGGACGATCCGGAATCTCTATGGTTCCCTACCGAGGGGGGAGACGGCAAGGCTTTGTTCAGAGCCGATTTTCTCAGTACGGCTTCCAATGGAGTGCTTCCCGCACTGCCTATCCCTTGCGAACCCGAAGACAGCTATTATGCCGAGGGCAATCCTATAGAATCGGGCAATTGGGAATACTCCGATGCAGTGAAGAACGGCTACACTTTCGTTGCGGTTGGCAAGGCTCATCAGCATTGGCAGTTTCTTTCGTTCAACCAGGATATGGACGGAGGCCCCGGTTCGCGCCTTTTGCGTGAAGCGTTTGAAACAGCATCTAAGCCTTCCTGTATGCTTAATCCAGTCGATGCTGAAAAGATAGGCGTGAAAGCAGGAGATGTTGTTACCATCGAGACCCAATATGGGAAAATGGAGAACATCAACGTCATTTTGACTCAGACTGTCATGCCCAGCACGGTTGTGCCTCCTGTGCATTGGTCGCCTGTGCAGACGAAGATATACCCCTACTCGCTGTCTTTGTCGCGCCTCGACCCCAGCGTTCGCGGTGCTGTGCTTCCGCCGGTTATCGGGCCGTTCTCGGATGGGAAGAGCACGAAGAGAACGACCGGCGGCGCGCAAAACTGTCAAAGCGGTGTTCTCTGCAAGGTATACAAGGCTTAAGGAGGTAATTGCCATGACACAATGGGGTTTCTTGGTTGACAAGCGCAAGTGCACGGGGTGCAAAGCTTGCGAGATCGCATGTAAGCGCCGCAATGGGCTTGAGCCGGGCGATGCTCGCTTGCGCAGGGTTCAGTATATCGAATCGGGAGAATTTCCCGAAACGAAGGTAACTCGTTTCTCGCTGAGCTGCATGCATTGCGCCGATCCGGCTTGCATGAAGGTTTGTCCTGCGGGTGCCATCACGAAGAATGCAGAGGATGGCGCAGTTATCGCCGATAGAAGCAAATGTATTGGCTGTCATTATTGCTATTTTGCGTGCCCGTTCGGTGTTCCTCAGTATCGCGAGGAAGACGGGACAATGGTAAAATGCGACCTTTGCGCCGATAGACGGGCTATGGGTCTTGATCCGGCATGTGCTCACACCTGCTTTTACGGTGCGCTTAAAGCGGGCCCTCTCAACGAGCTGTCGGAAATGGCTAACGGCGAGGCGGATTTGTTTGCGGGGGATACGGATCCTTCCGTTGTTTCGATTGGCTAGCTGTAGCGGCGAGTGCCGCGTGTTTGTCGTGGAGTCTACGGTAAGAAGGCTGACATGAATCAGGAAATGCAAGGCAATTGCTGCTTGGAGTTCGAGTGCTGTGCGGAAGCCGCCGTTGTCCTTCGGCTGGAAACTTTTTCGGCGGCATGCCAATTAGTGGCCGAGTTGTACAGGAACAAATGCGACGCCGACGTTGCCGCTAGGCTTTTGGGCATAGAGACAGATTTTCCAGACGATGATCTTGTTCTGTCCAACGACGACTGTTTGCAAGGGATGCGGGCAATGCAGAGTTGCTGCGCCGCCGCTTTCGGTAACGAACGCAGTGGGGATTTGAGCAAGGAACTGAGCAACGATTACCATGATTTGTTCGTTGGTCCCCATAATTTGCTCGCTGTTCCGTGGTCTTCCGTCTATCTCGACAAGGGGAAGACTTTGTTCGGGCCAACAGCCATGCGCGTTCGGAACATTTTCGCGCAGGAGGGGTTTGTTATACCGGAAGACGGGCACGAGCCATCGGATCATGTGGCGTATGAATGGCAATTCGTGGCTGATCTGGAAAAGCGCGCTGCTGCGCTTTTCAGGGAGGGATCGCCGAGTGAGGCTCGCGCGGCCAATGCCGAGGCGTCGCGGTTTTTCGAGGAGTTCCTAAAACCGTGGATGCCTGATTTCTGCGAACGGGTGAGCAAGGGGGCGAAAACCGATTTCTATCGTGGTTTGGCCCAGTTTACTTCCGGGTTCGCATTGCTTGCAACGGAGTTTTTTGCACAAATTGAGTCGAGCTTTGACAACGAAGAGGAAAGGAGGCGATAAATGCTACAGTCAGATTGGGGATGGACAGTCGTTATCGACCTGTTCATGAGCGGTTTCGGAGGATGTTTGTTCGTTGCGACGGCGATTGGCTTTCTGCTTGCGAAAGACAGTTTTGCCAAGGTCGCTCGCGTTGGCGCGTGGGTTTCCTTCTCAGCGGTTCTTGTGGGCGTGCTCTTCCTGCTCATGGATGTTGGGCAGCCGCTGCGTGCCATGTGGATGTTTGGTTCGTTCGTGAACTTTGAATCTTGGATGCCGCGCGGCGCGTGGTCTTTGGCGGCGTCGATGCTGGTCTTTTTGCTGTTTGCATTGAGCTTCGATAAGAGGATCGTGTCGCGTATAGGTAAGACGACAGACGAAGGGACGCTTTCGGGCGGATGGCTGGCTGTTGCGCGGAAAGCGTGCGCTATCATAGGACTGGCGCTTGGGCTGTTCGTTACCACTTACACAGGGTTTCTTTTGAAGGGCAGCATGAATATTCCCTTCTGGAATACGGTTAATCTGCCGCTCTCGTTTGTTTTCCTGTCGCTTAGCGCAGGTGCTGCGATGATGCTGGTTCTGCTTGTCGTTCTGTACGACGGCCTAAGTAAAGAGAGGCTGTGCAAGGGCTTTGCGGTTGCGACGACGGTTGGCGCTCTTGCGGCGACGCTGTTCATCTATTTGTATCTAAGCGAGATGCTTTCGGCTGGGGTTGCCGCCCAAGCGAGCGCGCAATGGGTTTTGGGGAGTCCTGCGTTTGCGGTTTGTGCTGTTTGTGCGGTTGTGCTTGCTATCGCGGGAGTTGTTGCCTTTGTCTTTGCGGGTAAGAGCAGCTTGCTGAAGCCGGTGGTCGTGGCGGCGTGCGTGGTGGCCGTAGTGGCCGGCGTGTCTTTTAGATATTGCGTGCTGGGCGGCGGGCAGCATGCGGGTTTGCCGAGCCTTGATCTGCTTCAGATGTTCGGCGGCTCGACCTGCCTTTTCCGCTAGGTGAAACGTCCTTCTCTTCCATAAGTGCCGACACCCCCCGTTGGGTGCCGGCACTGCGAAGATTGACAAGTGCACTTTGGATATAAACTCATGCAACTTTTGCGGGAAATCTGGCAAAAAACACTACAACTTTTGCGGTTAAAGCGGTAAAATCAGCTACAACTTTTGCAATTGATGTAATATAGCGCCAGATAGCAGGGGGGATTCATGTGAAGGGGTTCTCGGCGGTGGGGTTTCGCCGCCGATCGTAGTGGCACCTCAATGTTCGATTGCCGGCATCGTGCAATTCTGCCCGCAGACGGCAAAGAGCGTCACTTGGAAACGCGCGCGCATTTGCGCGTTTCCGCAGCGGCATCGATCATCGATCCGGCTTCCTTCAAAACGTTTCTTGCTACCAATTCGGTAAACGCCCCGAACTCCCCCTTTGTTTGCCAGCATTCCAGCTCCCGAAGATAAGCCCTACGGTCGCTGCTCTTTATCGCAATAGCCGGATACCCTTCTTTAAGAAGCATGTAATTCAGAATGGTGCGCCCTGTGCGTCCGTTGCCGTCGCGGAAGGGGTGAATGTTTTCGAAGACGGCATGAAAAGCTGCCGTTTTGATGACGGGATGCTGGGTCGAGTTGTTGAAGGCGAACATCAAATCAGCCATGTATTCCCTAGCCTTCTCGGGTGATACGGCAGCGGCGTTCGAGCCAGATATGTACACTGGCACCGTCCGATAGGTTCCGCGAGTTCGAGGCTGGCAATCCAGCGCCGTACGCTCATGGATATCTTTGATAAAGCTTTCGTCGAACGTTCGTCTCTCTTCCAAGTTACGCAGCATGTAATCATAGCCCTCCGCGCAACCCCTTGCTGCAAACAGGTCTTTCAATTCTTTGTCGTCCGAGGGGAGGAATTCGCCCTCAAGAACCAGAGCGGTTTCCATTGGCGTCAAGGTGCTTCCCTCTATTGCAGAGGAATGGTGAACGAAGCGAATGAGGAAGTCCGCCCTGTAATTCTCCAAAGCATCCTGTTCGTCTTCTGTTTTAGGGGAGAACTCGCCGGAAAGTTTTCTCATCTGTTCGTCCATATTTTCAAGAGTTTCCAAGAGAGCTTCGTTTGGCTCGAAGTGAAACGAGTCGAAAATCAGTTCCTTCATGTCGCTCCTCCGCTTGTGCCAAATTCCTACAATCCGACCCCTTGATGGAACTCGCTTGGGGCTTGGCGAAAACATCGGGGGCATCTTTCAGCCATGCGCTCGCCGTTTCTATGGGTTCGCCCACTTGAGAAAATGATCGTTGACCTGCGCAAGCGATCGAGTTTTGCCACGCTTTCTATCCTATAAGTCCAGAATTATCCAGAACCTGGCAACTTCCAAAAAAAGGAGACGGTTGGATTCCAGCCGTCTCCTTTGCCTTTCCGTGGTGGAGATGATGGGATTCGAACCCACGACCCCTACGTTGCGAACGTAATGCTCTCCCAGCTGAGCTACATCCCCACGTGCTGCGCTCTTGCGCAAGAACCCATTTTGCCCGTGATGCCCCTATTTGTCAAATACCGGCTTTTCAAATGCACATAATGTCCTTGAAAGGGTATGTCTGGCGACGCTTTCTCTTACAGCAGAACTTTCTCTTCGAGCGGTTCTTCCACTGGCTCGGCTTCGAAGACGGGGGGATCTATCACGAAAGGTTCGAACAGCGGCTCGCCGTTTTGGGAAAGCTCCACCATGCCGGTGAGCACGTCGACGTACTGGTACGACTGGCGGGCGGTGCGTCCGCGCTTGCGGTCGAGCTCCATGATGAACAGCTGGGGATGCACCTGGGTGAGCACGCCCTCGCTTTCGACGATTTTGGATCGACCCATGTTGGCGCGCACTTTGAGGCGTTGACCAATGAAGTCATGTAATGTATCATGAATGGAGTTCACGATACCCGCTTGCTTTGCTAAATCCATGCCGGCTCTTTCTCGCGCGTGTTTTCGCATATAGATAACAGCTCAGCATTATATCACCTCAGTCAACCCTTTACAGAATCTGCATGCGAGTTGTTTACGGGCGGCAATTTGGGGAAATTTGAAAAACTGTTTACTGGCGCGGGCTCTCTGTGAATCTGAAGGTTCGGGTTCGCACTGCAGCACTACAGCACTACAGTTCCTCCACCAGGCACTCGTGGAGCTTGGTCTTTGGATCCCAGGCTATGCCCACGGCCAGGGGGCGGCGGACATAGCGGGACTCGCCTGTGAGCTCGTCGGCGAACAGGGCGGGGTGGTTCCGCTCGCGAATCTGGGCCACGGCCCCGGCTGCGGTGCCGCCCGCCTTGAGCTCCACGACGAAGGGGCGGCACTCCGCGTCGGCGGGGTCGGCGGGGACGAACGCCACGTCGGCCACGCCCCTGCCGGCGGGCTCCTCGCGGCGCACGAGGTAGCGGTCGCGGGCGGCCAGGTACACCAGGTTCACGAGCGCCGCCAGGTCGGCCTCGTTGGCGTAGCGCAGAAGCGGCACCTCCTGGTCGTGGGCGGCCGCGATCACGTCCGCCATGGCCTCGGCGTCCCCGCGCAGGGTCGCCGCGAGCATCTCCCTGCTGCGGCGGGCGAGCCTGGCCACGTAACCCATCTCCTCCTTGGCGAGCACGTCCCGGAACTTGAGCATGAGCTCGTGGTTGGGGATGGACACGCGCCCTTCGTGGTAGGTGAGGAAGCCGTAGACGGCCATGGCGGAGAATATCTCGTCGCGCGTCGTCAGGCTCATCGCGGAGGCCGCGTAGTTCTTCATCTGGGCCTCCACGGGCTCGCCCGCCACCATGCGCACCAGGTCGTCGCGCACGGCGTCCACGTCGTTTCTCACGTAGTAGTATATCTCGTCGTAGGGGCCGGATTCCGTCCAGTACGATTTCAGCTGATCCCTCTCGAGGGCGAGGGCGACCGATCGGGGGTTGAACATGTGCCGCCCCGTTTCGGTGATGTAGCCGTCGTACCAGCGCGCCAGCCCCTCGTAGCCCACGCGGGCGCCGCAGGCTCTCGCGGCGTGGCGCGCGCACAGCCCCCGCACCTCGTCCTCCGTGAACCCAAAGAAGCGGTCGAACAGCGGGTCGTCCACGGCGCTGTACTCGTCGAACATGTTGAGCTCGGATCCCGTGGAGTGCTTGGCGATTGGCAGAATGCCCGTCATGTAGGCGAACTCCACGTAGGGTCTGCCTTTCAGCAGCTGCTTCAGGAACATGAGGAAGGCGCGTCGGTCCCCTTCTGTGAACAGCTCGTTGAAGAACATGGAGTCCCACTCGTCCATGACGAAGCAGAACCGGGCGCCTGTCTTGCTGAAGGCGGTGTCGAGCGCGGCGAACAGGTCTCGCTCGTCCTCCGGGATGCTCGCTTCGGGGAACGCTTCGCGCAGGTCGGCTATGACGCCGTCCGTTATGGCGGACAGGTAGTCCCCGTAGCCTTCGCAGCGCTGGGGCAGCCGGCTGAAGTCGATGTAGATCACGTCGTGCGCCCCCAAATGCGCCATGGCCGCCCCGTCGCGCGAGACCTCCAACCCTTCGAACAGCGGCTCGGCAGAAAGCCCCCGCGAGAGGAAGCAGGCCAGCATGCGGGCGTTCACGGTCTTGCCGAACCGGCGCGGGCGCGTTATGCACACGTAGGACTGCTCGGTGTCGATGCGCGGCGCAAGCGCGCCGATAAGCCCCGTCTTGTCCACGAAGTAGGGCGACCTCAGCAGTTTCTCGAAGGCGATCTTCGAATCGTCGGTGTTCACGTACGGCACGGCAAGCCTCCTATCGCATGCGGTCTGTTCCATGCGCCAGTATACCATCATGCTCGCGACGGAGGTGGGGAAATGGGCAGCGGGGGCTCTCGGCCTCGATGCGGCCACGCTTGCCATCCGCCACCTGCGACCGTTCCCTACACGTTTTCCGCTGCGAAGCGTTTGATGGTGGCCACGGTGGAGCCTATGCCTTTGCGGCGGGCGTCGTTGAAGGTCATCATAAGGTCGGCCTTCTCTAGGAAGTAGATGTTCGCGGCGGCTACGTCGGCCAAAGGTTGGTCGCCGAGCACGTTTATGAGCAAGTGCAAAATTCCGCGCACGATGAGCGTGTCGCTGTCGGCGGCAAGGGAGAGGCGCCCGCCTTCCGCGCCCATGCGCAGCCACACCCGCGACTGGCATCCCTCCACCAGGTTTTCGTCAACCTTGTATTCCGCAGGAAGCTCGGGAAGCGTCCCTGCGAACTCCAAAAGATACTCGTACTGCGAAAGCGGGTCTCCTATCGATTGGAAGTCCTCCACTATCTGGTCTTGCAGCTCGTCGATGGTTTTCTTGGCTGGTTCCATATGCTTCCCCTCGTTCGTTCTCTCGTCTCTTCCGCCTACCGCGCCGCCGCTTGCAGCAGGGGAATAACCCGCTCGAGCGCCGCTGTGCAGGCGTCTATCTCTTCGCGGGTGTTGTAGAACGCCGGCGAGAGGCGCGTGACGTTCTGAATGCCGTAGGTTTCGTGAAGCAGCGGCTGCGCACACTGGTTGCCCGAGCGAAGCGCAACGCCCTGCGTGTCCAGAAGCGCCGCCAAATCGAAGGGGTGCACGTCTTTCACGGTAAACGAGAGGCATCCGGCGCGACGGGCCGGATGCCCCAGAATCTTAAGACCCTCCACGGCGGAAAGGCGCTCTTCCGCGTAGGCTAGAAGCTTGTGTTCCCAGGAGCGGACGGCCTTGCGCCCCAAGCCCTCTAGGTAATCGAGCGCCGCGCCGAGCGCGTGGGCGCCCACGTAGTTCGGCGTGCCCGCCTCGAAGCGCAGCGGCAGCGCCTCGAAGGTGGTGCGCTCGGTGGTCACGATATCTACCATTTCGCCGCCGAATTCCACGGGGGAAAGCTTCTCGAACTCCTCGAAGCGCCCGTACAGCACGCCGATGCCGGTGGGCGCGCACGTCTTGTGGCCGGAAAACGCCAGAAAGTCGCATCCTATGGCCCGCACGTCCACTTCCTCGTGGCGGATGCTCTGCGCGGCGTCCACCAGCATGAGCGCGCCGTGCTCGTGCGCCATGCCCGCGATGCGCGCCACGGGGTTCACCGTGCCGGTGACGTTGGAGACGTGCGTCATGGCCACGAGCGCCACGCGGTTCTCGCTGAGCAGCCGTCCAAGTGCTCCTAAGTCCACATCGCCGTTCCCGTCGAGCGG
>JAEYEL010000026.1 GCA_023403475.1 Actinomycetes bacterium | reverse complement strand
CATCGATGAGTTTGCGCAGATCGGCTTCATCGGCCTTGATGCGGCGCTTCTCTTCCTTGTCAAGCTGCTTGCCCGCCTTCGCAAGCGCTTGGTCCACTTCGGAAAGCAAGCGTTGCGCCTGTTCGCGCAGTGCGAATTCCTCGCGGCGAGCCGCGTCTTGCGCTGCGTAGAGCTCGGCGTCGCGTATGGCCGCCTCTATTTCGTCGTCGGACATGCGCTCGGTGTCGGTGATGGTGATGGACTGCTGCTTGCCCGTGTCGAGGTCTTTCGCCGATACGGTCAAAATGCCGTTCGCGTCGATGTCGAACGTCACTTCGATTTGCGGCACGCCGGCCGGCGCGCGCTTGATGCCTTTCAGGTGGAACGTGCCGATGGTTTTGTTATCGGCCGCCATGGGGCGCTCGCCTTGCAGTACGCGAATCTCCACCGTGGTCTGGAACGGCGCCGCTGTGGAGAACACTTGCGAATAGTGAGCGGGAAGCGTGGTGTTGCGCTCTATAAGGCGCGTGGCCACGCCGCCCACCGTTTCCACCGAGAGGCTTAAAGGAACCACGTCGAGCAGAAGGATGTTCCCGTGGGCAGGCACGATTCCCAAAGATGCGCTTGTAAGCGTGGCGCCCTGAACCGCCGCGCCTGCGGCGACGCACTCGTCGGGATTGATGGACGACGAAGGTTCCTTGCCTGTAAGCGCGCGCACGTGCGCCTGCACGGCGGGCATGCGCGTAGAGCCGCCCACAAGCAGCACCTGCCCCAGCTCGGAAGCAGCGATGCCCGCGTCCATGAGCGCCTGCTGCACGGGAGCCGTCGTGCGCTCCACAAGGTCATGCGTCATATTCTCGAAGTTTGCCCGGGTAAGTTCCATGTCCAAGTGAAGCGGCCCTTCCGCGTTCTGTGCGAGGAACGGCAGGTTCACGCGTGTGGCCGCAAGCGATGAGAGCTCCTTTTTCGCCTCGCTTGCCGCTTGACGCACGCGCTGCATGGCCGCACGGTCGTGCGCAATATCGACGCCGCTTTGCCTCTTGAACTCGCGCACGAGATATTCCGCCACGCGCTCGTCGAAGTCGTCGCCGCCCAGATGGTTGTCGCCCGCCGTGGCCAGCACCTCTATGACTCCCTCGCCTATTTCGATGACGGACACGTCGAACGTGCCGCCGCCTAGGTCGTACACCATCACCTTCTGCGGCCGACCGTTGTCAAGTCCGTAGGCAAGCGCCGCCGCCGTGGGTTCGTTGATGATACGCAGCACGTTCAGACCCGCGATGCGACCCGCATCTTTGGTGGCTTGGCGCTGCATGTCGTCGAAGTAGGCGGGCACCGTTATGACGGCATCGGTCACGCTCGTGCCCAGAAACGCTTCCGCATCTTGTCGCATCTTGCGCAAAATCATGGCGGAAAGCTCCTGCGGCGTGTACTTCTTACCGTCCACGTTGGCACGCCAGTCGGTTCCCATGTGGCGCTTGACCGAGGCGAACGTGCGGTTCGGGTTCATGGCCGCCTGCCGGCATGCAACATTGCCCACCAACCGCTCACCGTCTTTCGAAAACGCGACGACGCTTGGCGTGGTACGCTCGCCTTCCGCGTTCGGAACGACCGTGGTCTTGCCGCCCTCCACCGTGGCCATGCAGCTGTTCGTAGTTCCCAAGTCGATGCCTATCGTTGCTCCCATGAGCGCTTCCTTTCACTATTCGCTAAAAGAACGGCATGAACGCGCGGCACAGCATTTGGGCGAGGCACAAGCCGCAGCAGATGGTGGCCGGATCCACGAAGCCTATGCTGAATCCTTGCGCCTGCCCCTCCTGCCGATAGGTTGTGCCCGCATGCTGAAACTGACGTTGCGCGCGCTGGTAGTCGGAGTTGCCGGGATCCATCTGCACGGCCTTGCGAATGAGCTCGAGCGCCCTAAGCGTGTTGCCCGCACCCTGATGAGCCAGTGCAGAAAGGTAGTACCACCGTGCGTTGCGCTGGCCGCTCACAACGGAGGCGAGCAACGTAACCGCCTGCTGATAGTTGCCGGCGTTGATGGCCGCAATGGCTTGGCGAACCGTTGCGCTGTCGTGCATGGAAGCCTCAGGATGGATAGGCTCGCCGCTGGCGGTGCCTGCACCTCCGAAGCCGAACAGGTCGTCGAAATCGAAGCCAAAACCGCCGGTCCAGCCGTAAGGGCCTTCGGTTCCCCAACCCTGCCCGCCACCTGCACTTTGCCCGCGGCCTGCGCCGCCGTACGCGCCGCCCGAGCCGGAGGTGCCATAGGGGTTGCCATAGGCGCCGCCGCCGTATCCCGAGGCGCCGCCGTATCCTGAACCCGGCCCGGAGCCCGCGCCGCCCGAACTCGCGCCTCCGTACGCGCCGCCCGCAGCGCCGGCGCGTCTGTCGCGAGCCGCGTACTTCTCCGGATTCATAATGCGATCGTACGCCTCGTTGATCTGGTTCATGCGCTCGGCGGCGGAAGGATCGTTCGGGTTCAGGTCAGGGTGGTTCTCGCGCGCCTTCTTCCGATACGCCTTCTTCACCTCGTCGGGAGTGGCGCTCTCGCTCACGCCCAACACGGCGTAGGGGTTGCTCATAGTGCTGTTCATGCTCTCGTCTCTCTCGTGCTTTCCGCCGCGTTCGTGTTTTCTCCCGCGTTTTCCCCCGTGCTTTCCGCCGCACTCGCAGCTTCTTCCACGCTTTCCGCCGCACTCGCAGCGCCCTCTTTTTCGTCAGCCTTGAACTGCGCGTTGTACTTTTGCCATATTCCTGAGTACAGCACGTTGCGCAGCAAGTGCAAATCCTGCTCAAGCGGCAGCTTCTCGAACTCGGCCACCGCGTTTCCCGCAATGACCGAAAGAGCCACTTCCATATCCTGCGGCAAACATTCCAACCCCGCAAGCGGGTTGTAGCTTCCGCGCTTCGCATCGCGCTTTAAGTCGCACACCGCATCCATCAGATAGATGAAGCGCCCCAAATGGAAACCGACAGCCCGCAGCGTGTTCGACCACAGATCCTCTTCCCGCACGAACAGCTCCGCCATAAGATGCCCGAACGCATTTGCCGCCTCGTCCGCCGCACCCTCTTGCCTCGCACGCTCCAACTGCCCGATAGCCGCCAGCTCGCGCTCTATGGCTCCGCACTGCCTTGGCAGCCTCGTCCGAACGCGTCGGTAGGCACTCGAAAGCGCCGCCGCGCCCACCCGCGCCGCAACGCTTCTGTCATCGTTCCAGTCGTCCAAGCATTTGTGGTACGCCAACGCCACGGTTACATCGGCCGCATAATCGGTCGTTTCGCTGCACGTGTAATCATGCTGCGTGAGCGGATGCGCCATGCACCGCGCTCGCGACGTTATGGTCGGCGGCTCGTAGAGCGACTCGAGCAGCAGCACCAGAAACGTCATATCGTAGTTGAGCGCCAAGCGGCAGCGCTGTCCGCATCTACGCCCCAGCGTTCGACACAGCCCGCAGTATGCCGCATGATAGCGAGCCTTTTCCTCGTCCGTCGCATCTTCTATGTTGGCCACAACGTATCCGAACACGACCAGCCACCCATTCGCGCCGCGCGGGCTACGACTTTCTCAGGGTCTGCATATGACATTTCGGGCAGGTCACATGTAGCTTTCCCTTGCCGCGCGGCACCGAAAGAACCGTTCCGCACCCCTTGCACTTGAAGTAGCGCGTGGTCTTTCGGTTTCGCCACGCCTTGCCCGCAACGGAAACGGCTTGCTTCGGCTTGGCCGAAAGCCGCTCGTAAGCCTCGTTTTCGCGCATGCGCTTCGCGTGGTTCTTCGAAAACGCGCGAAACAGCGCATATGCCAGCACAAGGAAAGCGATCCATGAGAGAGCGCCCAGATAGGGAAGGAGCGAGGCTATCGTGAGCACCAAACCGAAAACGACGAGCATGCGCGAGAAGCCGTCGATGCCATAGCGTCCCTGCATCCACACTGCCAACTTCCACTGCAAACGCTCAAGAAAGCCCTTCACTGGCATTTCCCCTCTTCCTTATACCTCTTATATATCTCTTATATATGCTATGTTTTGTGCTCTATGCCATGTTTTGGCATACGTCATGTCCTGCGTCTCGTGTCTCGCGGCATGCGCTGTGCTAGATTTTGATTATACCGATCTTCTGCGCTCCCCCCGAGCCGTAACCTTTCCGTTGAGCAACCGTCGCAAAACCCGCACAGCGAATGCCCCAGCACCTGCCGCTCCTGCGAATTCGCGGATACGGTGGTGTTTACGGGGTTGTCGGCGCTTTGCCGGCACCACATTATGCTTCGTGTAGTATATTTTTCGGAAGCGGTTGCCACAAGATGCGTGTAGTATATTTTCGGAAGCGGTTGTCATAAGACGCACTGCCGAGGGATGCGAGGAAGCGTTAGCGCCCATGAGCAACGAGAACATACGATACAGCGACGATGGCACAACGCTGCTTTCGTGCAAGACCGAAAGCGATGTGTGCGTCGTACGCGACGGATGCCACACCATCGGGTACAAGGCGTTCATGTACCAAACGTCGCTCAAACGCATCGTCTTGCCGTCTTCCGTGCAAACGCTCGAGCCGTTCGCACTTTCCTGCACCGATCTTGAGGAGTTCACCGCACCAAACGCCCTTGCGAAAATTGGCGACAAGGCGTTCTACCAATGCCAGAAACTGCGCGACGTCCACCTGAACAGCGGCCTTGCCTCCATCGGTGACGGCGCGTTCATGCGCACCGGGCTTGCGCGGCTCGACGTTCCCGCTACCGTGCGCCATATGGGCAAAAACTTCGCCATAGGCACGCCGCTCATATGCGGGGGCGCGCACGCGACCATGCGCATAGACCCGCTGAACCCCTACCTCAAAGAAGACGGGCAAGGCGGGCTGTACCGCATAACGAACAAGGGGCTCATTCTTATCAGCATGCTTTCGGCGGCGACCGAGCATCGCGTGCTTGAAGAAACCGTCGAAATCGCGCCGAACGCATACTCTCCGAGTTCCTCCGTGGAAAGCGTCGTCCTTCCCGAGGGGCTGCGCCGTATCGGGAAAAGGGCGTTTAGCAGATGCCGGGCGCTACGGCATGTGCTGTTCCCCGAATCGCTTGAGAGCATAGACGACGAGGCGTTCTACCTTTCCGGCCTTGAAGAGCTGTATCTGCCGGCTAGGTTTTCGCACCTCGGCGTGCGCGCACTCGTGACCGGCGACTCTCACATGAGTGCGACACTTCGCAGCGTGCGCGTGCATCCCGCGTGCCGAAAGTTCTATACGGCATCGGGTCTGCTTTGCGAGCGCACCGCAAACGGCACCAGCTTCGTCGTTTTGTACTTTGGAACCAACCCCCACGTGACCGTACCGCCAGAAGCGATGCGCATAGGTCCCTATGCGTTTGTAGCCGGCGAGCCCATTCGCACGCTGCACCTGCACAAAGGGATGCGCACGCTGCACCCGCACAGCTTCACGAACAAGCACGGCATCGACCTTATGCGCCTTGACCTAGACGAAGAGGAATGCGGGAGAGACTATCTTGAAATCCGCTACCCGCCCGACAGCTTCTTCAGGCCGAACCTCGCAGAGGTGTTTATCAACGGGAAGGTGGATGCGCGAACCCTCTGCGAATGCAGCGATCGGGCCACGTTCTTCATGCGCGACACGTTCGGCAGGACGCAGCGCATGCTCGACCGTCTTTCCTGTCCGCAGTTCCTCAGCGATTCGGCTCGCAAGAACTTCACGGAATCGCTCACGCGCAACTTGGCAGACACCTGCGTCGTCTTCGCGCGGCGCGGCTATCTAACCGGGTTCGACCAGCTTGTCAAGCTGGGGTTCATCGGCGCCGACAACTTCTCGGACATCGTAGACCGCGTGAGCGCGCTTAGCGACGCCGCCGTGACCGGGTACCTGCTCACCTTGAAACGGCGCTGCTTCAGCGGGCGACGCCTCGACTTCAGCCTATAGGTATAAGCGAGTGAAATCATGAGAGCACAAACAAACAGCAACCCTCCGTCGCATGCATCAAGCGGCGTTTTCCTCGAACCGAAAGATCATCTGCAGGAAGATAGTTCGCGGGAAGAACTCGCGCTCGAGCAGATAGCCGCCGAGGTGCTGCGCGAGTGTCAGAACACGCTCATGACGAAGCTGCGTTTTCTGGATGTGGCGCTGTGGCAGCTTGCGCCTGCACCCGCCAACGTGGGAGCCACGCTAGCCACGGACGGCGCCGCGCTGCGCTACGAACCGTTGCTGCTCGCGCTTCGCTTCCGTGAAAACCCGAACGAGGCGGTGCGCGACTACTTGCAAGTCATTCTGCATTGCCTGTTCAGGCAGCCCTTCGACGAGAAGCACGAAGACGGGCGGGCATGGTCGCTCGCGAGCGACGTTGTGGCGGAAAGCCTTGCCATGGAACTTTGCGACGAGCGTTTCCCCAGCGAAAACGACGCTGCTCGCGCCCAGGCGCTTAAGCGTCTGAAGAAACGCTGCGAGTCGCTTTCGCCGACTAAGCTCTACCGTGCGTTCTCCGAAGCCGCAAGCGATGACGAGCTTGACGAGTTGCACCAGCTTGAGGCGCTGTTCGCTCGCGACGACCATCGCCTTTGGGCGTGCATGCAAGACGATGACGAAAACGGCGAACAAACCCGCACGAAACAGGGTATGCCAGACAAGCCTTCCCAAGACGAACGCTCGCTTTCGGCAAGCTCCCAACCAAGCGAAGACAATTCCGAAAACCCGCAGAACCCCCAGGAGCCAAACGAGCCTTCGTCCGGAAACTCCGAAAACAAACCCTCCTCAAACGGCGAGTCTTCGCCCCCTCCGGACGGCGAGTCTTCCTCAAACGGCGAGTCTTCGCCCCCTTCGGGCAACGCGCCTTCGCCCCCTTCTCCCCCTCCGCCTCCTTCGCCTCCTTCGCCGAGCGACCCCGTACAAAACGAACAGGTCGCGCAAGCGCAGAGGAATTGGGGAAACATTGCCAAGCAGGTGGAGCTTGACTTGGAATCGCGCTCGCTTGTCTGGGACGAGAACGCCGGCAGCTTGGCGGACATGCTTTCCATTGCCAACCGCCAAACCTGCAACTACGCCGATTTCCTGCGAAAGTTCTCGGTACTCACCGAAGACATCAAGGTCAACGAGGACGAATTCGACTACATCTTCTACACCTACGGCCTTAAGCGCTACGGCAACATGCCGCTTGTGGAGCCGCTGGAATACCAAGAATGCGACCGCGTGCGGGAGTTCGTCATCGCCATCGACACGTCGGGGTCGTGTTCGGGCGAGCTGGTGCGTACGTTCGTCTCGCGCACCTACGATATCCTGAAGGAGTCGGAAAGCTACGGGTCGAAAGTGAACGTGCACATCGTGCAGTGCGACGCACGCGTGCAAAGCGACACGAAGATAACCTCGCTAGAAGACCTCGACCGCTACCTCGGATCGTTCGAACTGCGCGGGTTCGGCGGCACCGATTTTCGCCCCGTGTTCGAATACGTGGACAGGCTCGTCGACGAGGGCGAGTTCTCCAACCTGCGCGGGCTTGTGTACTTCACAGACGGGTTGGGAACTTTCCCTAAACGCAAACCCGCTTACGACACCGCCTTCGTGTTCGTGAACGATCAGATGGCAACGCCGAAAGTGCCGCCTTGGGCCATGAAGGCAGTGCTCGACGAGGCGGGCGTAAACGAGATATAAAAACCGGAAGAACCAAGGACGAAAGACAGGAAACGAAAGGAACGTTATGAACATCGCCGAAGCGAAAACACAGGTCAAAGATACTATCGAGGCCTACCTTACGAAAGACGGCAGCGGCATGCACGTCATAGCGCCCGCGCATCAGCGACCTGTCTTTTTGCTGGGAGCGCCGGGTATAGGCAAGACGGCCATTATGGAGCAGATAGCTCGTGAGCTGGGAATAGGCCTCGTTTCGTATTCCATGACCCACCACACGCGGCAAAGCGCGCTAGGGCTGCCATTCATCACGCACCACGACTTCGAAGGCTTTTCCTACGACGCTTCGGAATACACCATGAGCGAGATCATCGCCTCGGTGTACGACTACATGGCCGCAACCGGCCTTCGGCGCGGCATTCTGTTCCTTGACGAGATCAACTGCGTTTCGGAGACGCTCTATCCTTCCATGCTGCAGTTTCTGCAGTTCAAGACCTTCGGGCGGCACCGCGTGCCCGAAGACTGGGTGGTGGTGTGCGCCGGCAACCCGCCCGAGTACAACAAGTCGGTGCACGAGTTCGACATCGTAACGCTCGACCGCCTGCGCAAGGTGGAGGTGGAACCCGACTACGCCGCATGGAAAGCCTACGCGCAGGAATCGGGCGTGCATCCTGCCATCACCACGTTTTTGGAAGTCAAGAAGGACTGCTTCTACTCCGTGGAAGCGAAACCCGGCGGCAAGAGCTTTGTCACGGCGCGCGGATGGAACGACCTTTCGGAGACGATATCGCTGTTCGAGCAGTTGGAAAAGCCGGTAAATGCGCAGCTTATCTCCCAGTTTTTGCAAGACGACGTCATTGCCGAAAGGTTTGCGCTTTATTACGACCTGTTCAACAAGTACCGCGCCGACTACCGCATCGACAGCATTCTGGCCGGTGCAGCGACCGAGGACCTTTGCGCACGCGCCGCAGCGGCGGCCTTCGACGAGCGCGTGGCGCTGCTGGGGCTTCTGCTCGACGCCCTGTGCGCAAACATGGGAGAGGTCGCCCAAAGGGAGCGCGTGCTAATGGAGGTTCGCGACGCGTTGCGCGAGGCGAAGCCGCGCCTTTTGGGTGAAAGCGGGCACGAGCCTCTTCCCACCTTGGCGCTTGACATCCTCGACGACATGCTGGCGACCCGCGAGGGGCTGCTGGCGCGTGCGCGGGAAGCCGGAACCGCCCCCCGCGCACGCTTGCACATAGCCCGTCAGGCGCTTGCCATGCTGAAACGCTTCCGCGCCGCCTGCGAGCAGGAAAGGGCGGTGGAGGGAGCGCAGGCGTTCGCGCTTGCAAGTGCGCTCTTCCAAGAAGAGACTTCCCGGCTCGAGCCGCTGGCAGATCTCGTCGAGCAAAAGCTTGCCCACGTGTTCGATTTCATAGAACGGAGCTTCGGCGACGGTCGAGAGATGCTCGTGTTCGTATCAGAACTTACCGCTCGCAAGCCGTCGTCCCGGTTCATAAGCACTTTCGGCAGCCCATCTTACTACGCTCACAGCGAGCATCTCATGGTAGACGACCACCGTCAGGCTCTCCTTGCCCGCATAGACGAACTGCAACTGGAAGGATAGCCATACGTGAAAAGATGTATTCACCTTAATTGAAAAAGCTCTTTTCATCGCGGTCGCGATAGCGAACGCCGCAGGTTTCGGATGAGCGGGAAGAGCGCAGGATCTGACCAAACCGCAACCAACAACGACTTGGTTATCGTTCGCATCCTGCATGATTAGCCATCCCTAGGAGCGCACACGCGAGATGCGAACTGCAATGCGAGATCTAAGTTTGTACTCGATTTCTGCAGGAACCCGTTTGCGAGAACCAGAAACCTACTGCTATCATGGTTTGTAGCGCTTACAAAATGATGGCACGGCGCGACTTTCTAAGGAAGAGGATGAAGAGCGACAGATGAGTACGACAAGTGAACGGCGCGTCGCCGAAACTCTCTATGTTGCAGGAGCAGCATGCCTTATGCTGCTCAACTCGACTCTTGTCTGGGGGCCTTTTTCTTTGGGCTTCCTCAATATTGAAACCTCGGGTATTTCCTCGCTTCGTTTTGCGGGACAAATAGCCTGCGCTCTCTCCATCATCGTCTCAGGATTTGCCGCGTTTGTAAAACCACCTCGTGTTTTGCATCAATGCATATGCGCATTCTTGCTCCTTGGCATTGGGTTCGCTTTGTTTACGGTACGCTCGATAGCCTTTTCGGAATCGGCGGCAACATCCGCCATACTGTTTTTCGCAGCAGCCTGCTCGGGCGCAGGAAACGGCGTTCTTCTTGTACTTTGGCTTGAAATTCTTGCACGGCGCTCCAGCCGAAGCATGAGAAGACTCCTGCTGATAGCAAACGCGCTCGTTGCAATCGTCGTCATCGCCCTGTCTTTTCTTGCGAGCATTGCACTCATGCTCACACTTGCTTTCATCGCCTTCCCCCTTACGATGATTTTAACCGTTGTCAACCTTCGCATCGTGGCCGTGCCGCGCAAAGCAGACGACTCCCCTTACAGCGCATGCGTAAACGCCGGGAAGAAATTTGCCCTTCCTTTTCTTTGCATAGTTGCCCTTTCCCTTGTTCAGTCCATGGTTAGCGTGAACGGCAACTCCTTCGCCGCAGTCAATACACAAGATGTCGTCGTCGCGCAAAGCGCCCGCCTCATAGCCGTTGTGGTATTAGCCCTTATATGGTTCGCATTTGGCCGAGAAGGCTCGATTCCTCATATGTACGTAGCCATGTGGCCTATATTTACCACCCTGTTCGTTCTGACGTTCTTTTTTCAGAACAGCAACGTCTGGGCGTTCCAAATGCTTGGCGAAACATGCGGCGCCATCATGTCCATCACCATGGTCATCGCCGTTATCGAATGTGCGCAACGGTTTAAAGTGAACCCGCAAATACCTTACGGCATCTACGTCGGGGCGATTTACCTTTCCCGCCCTCTCTTCATCCCTCTTGCGCAAAGCAGCATTGCAAACACGATGCCGGAAAACATGCGAGCGGTCACCGCGATCGTCCTCATCGTCTACCTGCTCACCATCCCTCTTTTCGTCATCGTGCGTCGCGAGGTATTCAGCAAAAAGCAAAACGAGCTAAATCAGATCGACCCCATTCGAAAGAAAAGCATCGCCATCGCCAAGAGACATGAGCTTACCCAGCGGCAAACGGAAGTACTCTGCTTGCTGGCATCTGGACGAGATGTTCCTTACATAGCCGAGACGCTTATACTGTCGCAAAATACCATCAGATCATACAAAAAGACTCTTTATGCACAACTGGGAGTGCATTCGAGGCAGGAGCTTATCACGCTTATCGAGAAAGAGCCGACAGAGCAAGAAGACCTGCGCTGTTAAACGCGTTCACCCACTTTGGGGGTACGCAACATATGGGTTTCGCCCGCATCGGGGCTACCTTTTCACCCACGCCTCCTCCTATTCTGCAATCACCGCAAAGCGTGCGGGAAAGACTCGAGATACGGAGGGAAAAATGAAGGACATCACACGTCGCGATCTTTTGGTTTTCGGTGGTGTTGGAGCCGCCGGCCTAGCAATGGGAATGGCGGGGTGCAGTCAACCCAAATCAAAGGAAGCAGCGCAAGAAGGCTCAGCCGAAGAGCCGAAAACTTGGGATCCGAAGAAAACCGTTGAATGTGATGTTGTTGTCGTTGGCGCAGGTAGCGGTTTATGGGCGGCCTACGTCACCGCCGCAGCCGGCCTCAACACGCATGTTGTAGAAAAATCCTCATCATGCTTAAGCTCGAACACAAACTACATGCGAGGAACCACCGCAGCCGAAACTTCCGTGCAAAAAGATCTTGGCGACCCTTGCACCTACCAAACCGTTATCGATGCCATGATGGACTTCGCACGAGGCACGGTCAATGCGCAGCTCGTGAACAAATGCCTACATGGGTCGACCAAAGCTCTCGATACATGGCGCGAGCTAGGGTGCGACATCAACCTTGCAACCACCGACCTGTATGGCGTAGGGTTCAATTCAGTGCATACCTACAAAACCGAAAACAAGCTCGGTCTCGTGGAAGAAGCCCTCAATAAAATGGGATGCCAATTCGACTACAACACCGAGGGAAAAGAGCTTATCGTTGAAGAAGGTGCCGTAACCGGTCTGTACGCGGAAGGCCCTGAAGGAGTCGTCGAATACAAAGCGAAGGCAGTTGTGCTGGCATGCGGCGGCTTCCTAGAAGATGACGAGCTTATGAAACGTTGCTTTGGCGAACATATTCAGCCCGGTCGTTTCCGCTATGCCATGAACGACGGAGCAGGCATCAAAATGGCCATGAAAGCAGGAGCCATTCTCGACACGAACTTCGCCATGAGCTCTTTGGCAAACAACGCCGGGTTCAATGAGAAGTGCGAAGGTATCGTGGGGTCTTACATGGATTCCACCAAACGTTCGCAGGCTTTCTCGTTTGACGTATGGGGCACCTTGCACGTGGACAAGAACGGCGATAGGTTCATAAACGAGTACCGCATGTCCCAATGGCCGCTCACCGTCGCAGGAGCCATTGAGATGCGCATGGGCTATTACTACGCCATAGCCGATCAGAAGATGATAGACTACCTGCAAGAGCATTCCGCATTTGACCGCGCAGGACGCCCTGACTACTGGGTTCCCGGCCCTATTCTTCTGGACAAGCCGAACGAACGTCTGCAATCGGACATCGATGCAGCCATAGAACAAGGCTGGGCTTGGAAGGCCGACACCCCCGAAGCGCTTGCAGAAGCCGCAGGACTTCCTCACCTTGCGGCCCAAATCAAGAAGTACAACGAAAGCTGCGCAGCGGGCTTCGACGATGAATTGTATCTGCCGAAGGAATTCCTTATCGCATTGGATGAAGGCCCCTACTATGCCATCCAATATCAGTGCGGGGCGCTCAACACTATGGGCGGCATTCGCACAGACAATTCTTGCCGTGCAGTCGACAAAACTGACACCGCCATCAAGGGGCTCTACATCGGCTCGGCTGACAACGGGAGCGTATTCGCCGCACCTTACTATAACGTTGGCGGGTGTTGCAACGCCATGTGCATGGGAAGCAGCTGGGTTGCAGGAGAAACCATTATCGACGATCTTGCCAAATAGGAAATAGCGGATCAAGGAAGCACGTACATCACCACCAGCGGGCAAGACAGCCTTAGACTGCCTTGTCCGCTGGCATTCGACTTCTTGGGAAGACCGTGCACGTCGGGCGGGCAAACGGGCCAATCGCCAAATCGGCAGGGCTAGCAAACCATGTCTTCGAAGGCGACCAAGCGATACCTTTCGTTTTGGCGCGAAGCCGCTTCGCAGCCCTCCGTGAAGCCGGACTTCGAGAACACGTAACGGTATGCATCGGCTCCTGCCTTCACCAAGCTTGCCCTGCGGTCAAGCGTCTCAAGTACCGAGGCTTCCGCCGACTGGTTGCGCCATTTGCATTCGGCCACCGCCACAACACGCGACCGATCTGCGCAGACGATATCTATCTCTTCCTCGCTGCGCGTTGTCGGGTCGCCTCCCCACCAACGCCCCGCACAGTCGAACTCGAATGGCAGCGCCCCCTCGGCATTCTGCCGCCATAGCCACTGCAGGCAGATTTGCTCGAAAATAGGACCCATGTATTCGGGCAGGCGTTCTTCGATGCGCCCCAGAACCCGCGTGGACATGCCGCGCTCCACCAGCGATTTCGATGGCAAGACGAAGCGATACCAGAAAGCGAACAGGTTGTCGGACAGACGGTACACGGCGCGGCGTCCTTTGCCGCCGAACGGCAGCTTACGCTCTACCAGCCCGATACGCTGCAGCTCCTTCAGCGGATAGCCTATTTCCGCAGACGACGAACCGATCGTTGTGGCGATTTCGTTGTTCGTGGTTTTGCCGTCGGCGATTGCCCCGATTACAGCGTTGTACGTTGCGGCCTTCTGAACCTCCTGCTTCACCAGGTTCGTCGGTTCCTCGAACAGCAGGGAGCTCGGATCGAGGAACGCAGCTTCAACATTCTCGCCAAGGCTCAGCGCCGGGTCGAACTGCCTCAGATACAGTGGGACGCCGCCGACCATGCCATAGTAGCACGCTGCGTCCACAGGGCTCGTATCAGGGAAAAACCCAAGCGCTTCAAAGAAATCAATCGGTTTGATCTCAAGCTGCGCGGTTCTGCGCCCATACAGCGGACTTTTCTCCGAAAGCACCTGCTCGCGCATGAACGAAAGCGACGAGCCACATAGAATCATGCACAGGCGCGAGGCGTCTTTATTGCGGTCGATGAGCATTTGAAGCACCGACGAAACGCTAGGATCCGCCTTCGCAAGGTAAGGGTACTCGTCGATGACGAAAATGACGCGATGCCGCTCGGCTAGCGCGAAGATGGATTCGAACGCCGTTTGGAAATTCGGGAATATCGGCGCGGCGGCCGGGTCGGCATCGGAATGTTCGAAAGCGAAGTATTCGCGGCTAAGATTGCGCAGGTTAGCTTGCGCGCTGTCTTCGGTTGCCGTGAAGAAGATGGTGGGCACACCAGCGGCGAAATGCGCAATAAGCGAGGTTTTTCCTACGCGGCGGCGCCCATATATGACGGGAAGCTGAAAATCGTCGGTTTCGTACAGCTTCCGCAGCACAGCCAGCTCGCGCTTTCGTCCGATGAACATATGACCCTCCGTTTGCTAAAAACGATTTTACTAAAATGCATTTTACTAAAATCATTTTTTTATGCAAGCGCATTCGCTGCCCGATATTGCCCATAGGGTGTCCATGGGGCGCAGCTTGCTCTTCGGAAGGCGGTCGCAAGAAAGAGCAGAGGGACAAGCCCCTCCAAGTTCGTACAAGCTTTCGCGTCCCCAACGCGGCACGGAAATTTCCGCTTCCTGCTCCTGTCCTTACTCCTGTCCTTGCTCCTGTTCCTGTTCCTACTCCTTCTCCACCTCCACCTTCACTTCCAGCTCGCCGGCAACCTCGGTGGCAGGGTCGG
>JAEYEL010000195.1 GCA_023403475.1 Actinomycetes bacterium | reverse complement strand
TTGTATTTTGTGCATAATAGGGAAGATTTAAGTTGTATTTTGTTCAAAAAGCACTATTATTTAAGTTGCGTTTTGTACAGTTCCGATTCGACAGAGGTACGGGTGATTCATCTTGCCACAGCTTAAGCGTAAAGCAATGATGCAACTGTTGGATTGGAAACAGGGAACTTCCCGGAAGGCGCTTCTTGTCGATGGCCCGCGTCAGGTCGGGAAGACGTACCTTGTCAGAGAGTTTGCGCGGCAAAACTACAAGCATTTCATCGAAATCAATCTTCTTGAAAAAGAGGGTGCGGCGCAGGCGTTCAATTCTGCTGAAAACAGCAAAGACCTTTTTGCCCGCATAACCCTTTTTGCCGATGCGCCGCTTGTCCCTTATGAAACGCTCGTTTTCATAGACGAGGTGCAGGCGGCTCCGGAAATGATAACAGCGGCAAAGTTCCTTGTCGACAAAATGGGGGAAAGCTACGACTTCGTGTTTTCCGGATCTCTTTTGGGCATCGAGCTTAGGAACATACGCTCGTGGCCAGTGGGATATTTGCGGGAAGTGAGCATGCATCCCCTTGATTTCGAAGAATTCTGCTGGGCGAACGGCCTTGCCGAGTCCGTGCTGGATCAAGTTCGGACGCAGCTTTGCGATGCTGCTCCGCTCGACCCCTTTGTTCACGACCGCTTGCTCGGCTTGTTCTATTACTATCTTGTTGTCGGGGGGATGCCTGAGGCCGTGTCGAATTACGTTGACACCGACAATCTGCAAGCTGTTCAGAACGCTCAAAAGGACATCGTTGCCGCCTATCGCCATGACATTTCAAAGTATTGCGAAAGCAACCCGCTGCTGGTGAAGGATATCTACGACTCTGTTCCGTCGCAGCTAAACAGCCAGAACAAGCGCTATGTGGCTACCGGTCTGGGGAAGAACATCCGCATAGTAAGGAAGGAAAACAGCTTTCTTTGGCTGATCGACGCAGGGGTTGCCATTGCCGCTTATAACGTCGACGAGCCTCGCTACCCTCTTGTTCTTGCGCGCAATTCGACCTTGTTCAAATTGTTCATGAACGACGTCGGTTTGCTCGCTTGTGCAAGCGGAATGGACACGGTGCGCAAGACCCTGTCTCGGGAAGCGACCAATTACGGCGCCGTATACGAGAACTACGTAGCTCAGGCGCTCGTCGCCCAAGGTATCGCGCCTTACTATTTTAAGACGAAGAAGCTGGGTGAGCTTGACTTCGTCGTCCAAGGGGCTTTCGGCTTCGTGCTCCCCATCGAGGTTAAATCTGGGAAAGACTACAAAAGGCATGCCGCCCTGGGGAACGTCATGGCGACCGAGAACTACGGCCTCAGCTGCGCCGTCGTCCTGCACGACGGCAACGTGGAGAAAGACGGAGGCGTTTTTTATCTGCCCATATACGCCGCCTCGTTCATGGGCGACGTGATAGAGGCGCTTAACCCGAACCACGCTGGGACAGTCTTGACCGAAAATTCGGGGGCAAGTGCATGAGCCGTTGCCGGTGAGGCGGGCAACTGCTGCTCTCGGGATCGCTTGGCCATGAACCCCACGTCCGTGCCGTTCTTCAGGTCGCAGCTCTCGATCAGCTCAACAGGCGCACACTACCTTTGTTCCAAAAACCACTTCCAAGCAGGGACAACGCGAATGATGCCCTCGGGAACATGTTCTTCGGACTCTTCTCGCATCGTGACAACAAGCCCCTCCGCGCAGGAAAACTTCGTCATAGCTTCGCGCAGCGCCGAGATTTCGCGTTCGCGCGTCGAGGGACTTTCCATGTCATAGTACACTTGGACTAGTTGATAAGCCTCGTCGATAGCCGAAATTGTAAACCTGATATACAAGATGGGCATCTTCGAATGCGTCGAGCATCTTCGAAATCTTGGCACGCCCCGGCGAACAGCCCCTCTCCTTACCCTTGGTGTCTATCCTGCTGACGGAAACCTCTCGCGTGCTCGACGCGACGGCCGCATGCGAAGATATTCGCGGAAGCTGAAAGGCAGCAGCTCATAGGCGACAGAACGGCCGCGAAACTCGGTCGCCACGTCTTCCCAGGGCGGCGCACTCCCACAACAACCTTCGCCGTGCTGCCCATCTTGGGCCGAGCCGGCTTCCCGAGCGAAAGGTCGCGACCAACCAAGCCTTGCGAGACGGCGGGAAGAACGCTCTGATGGAAATCGTCCGAGAGCATGCATATGATAGCATCTGTCGAGCTCACATTACATCCTTCCCCTTGGTTCGATAAACTGATACAGATTTTTTCAGATTCTTGGAAAAACTGATACAGATTTTATCAGTCCAACGGCTTGAACAGCATAGCCTCACCCAACTCTTGCTTGAATGGCGGCTATCAAAAGATACGGCCAGAAAAGCCGGAAAAGCCAGAAAAGCCGGAAAAGCCAGAAAAGCCAGAAAAGCCAGAAAAGCCGAAGTTAAGTTTTCTCCATTAATTGGAAGGAGAGCAAAGCCTACCTGTGAAAAGCAAGGCTTCCCCGCTCAAACGTCATCACGCGAGCATTGCGCACGCAGCTTCGAAGGGAAGGTGCGCCAGCTGCGAGATCTGTTCTCATGGCGACGTGCTAGGTCATGCTAGGTTCGCTTGCCGATGATTTGGTTGCCTTGCGGGCTTTTCGCGATGCCGCGAGCTTTTTGAGAGAAGCAGTGGTACCCTAGCCGCATGACTACCGCACACCTTACATTCGACACCACGAGCAACAAGGCTGCCCGGCGCATCACCAAGATGCGTTCTTCCGCCGTGCGCGACTTATTCGCCGCAGCGACGCGCGCCGACGTTATTAGCCTTTCCGGAGGCATGCCCGACGTGGCGCTTCTTCCGCAGACCGCCATCAAGAAGGCCGTTCGCGCTGCATGCGAAGACGAACGGGCAACCGCCTTGCAGTACGGCTCCACAGCCGGCCTCGAAAGCACGCGGCAAGTGGTGTGTGATCTTGTGCGCGATATCGGCGTGCGCGCGAAACCGGAAAACGTTATGCTCACGGCGGGCGCACAGGAGGCGCTCGACCTTATTGCGAAGACGTTCATCGACGAAGGCGACATCATCCTCACCGAAGGGCCAACTTACTTAGGGGCGCTCCAAGCGTTTTCCGCCTACGAGCCCGACGTTCGCTGCATTCCTTTCGACGAGGCGGGCATGCGCATGGATTTACTGGAAGAAGAGCTGGGGCGCATCGGAAAGAACAACCCGCGCCTGAAATTCTGCTACACCATTCCGAACTTCCAGAACCCGGGCGGCGTGACTATGGTGCCTGCGAGGCGCAAGCGCTTGCTGGAATTGGCGGAAGAGTACGGGTTCATCGTGGTGGAAGACGACCCCTACGGGCGACTGCGTTTCGACGGCGGTCATGTGCTGCCGCTCAAGGCGCTTTCCGACGATGTGGTCTATCTGGGCACCATCTCCAAGATCTTCGCGCCGGGGCTGCGCACCGGTTGGATTGTGGCGCCGAAGAGCGTGCTTGCAAAGATCAACTTGGCCAAACAGGGCACCGACCTGTGCAACAGCGTGTTCGACCAGGTGGTGGTGGCGCACTACTTCACCGATACGCCCTGGCAGCGCACGCTTCAGAAGTTCATCAAGACTTATCGCGAGCGCCGCGATGCCATGCTTGCCGCGCTCGAACAGTACTTTCCCCCCGAAGCGTCGTGGACGCATCCTGAAGGTGGCTTGTTCGTGTGGGTGACGCTGCCTGCGTACTTCGACACGGGCTCTATGCTGAGCGAGGCGCTGGAGGCCGGCGTGACCTACGTTCCCGGCGACAGCTTCTACCCTGATGGGAAGCGGGGGAAGAACTGCATGCGCATCAACTTCAGCTTCGAAACCCCCGAACACATAACCGAAGCCGTTCGCCGCTTGGCTGCAGTCATCGAAGACCGCTTGGCGCTCTATCGTGCGTTTATAGAGGCCGGTGCGCTGCCAA
>JAEYEL010000113.1 GCA_023403475.1 Actinomycetes bacterium | reverse complement strand
GGGGACAAGATGCGTGAAAATGGGGAATTGCTGTTGGCTTAGGGGCAAGGGGCGTGTCATACTGCAAAGCGTCAACGTAAAAGGCGGCACGAAAGGCGGTTCTCGCGAAACGTGTCGCCGGGTGCACCGTCGTACCGGGTGTGCCATCCGAAGAAGAAGGGAGTTTCGTCGTGAAGATTTCCGCACGCAACCAGCTCAAGGGCACTATCGCCAACGTTACCGAAAGCGCCGTGAACGGTGTTGTGGCCATTTCGCTGGGCGATGCCACTATCAAGGCCAACATCACCATGGAAGCCGTCGAGCAGCTCGGTCTTGCCGAAGGCAAGGAAGCCTGCGCCATCATCAAGGCATCCAACGTCATGTTCGCTGTCGGCGACGAGCCGCTCAAGAACATTTCTGCGCGCAACCAGCTGCCCGGAACCATTGCGTCGATCAAGAAAGGTGCTGTGAACGGTCACGTTGTTCTAGAGCTGGCCGACGGCAACAAGATTACCGGCTCCATCACCAACGAGGCAATAGAGCAGCTCGGCCTCGCCGAAGGCGGAAAAGCCCTCGCCATTATCAAGTCAACCGACGTGATCGTTGGCGTGGAGTAACGTCCGTTCCCGTCGTCGCGCGTTTTCGTTCTGCTCAAACCGCCGGGTAAGCGCTCCCGCAAAGCTGTCGGGTAAGCGCTCCCACAAAACCGCTGGGTGTTTCATGTGAAACACCCAGCTTCGCATTCCCCGATGTTTCATGTGGAACACCCGGCTTAGCTTCCCCCGATGTTTCGCGTGGAACACCCGGCTTAGCTTCCCCCGATGTTTCGCGTGAAACATTTCGTGCGAGCGGCAAAGCCGGCGGAACCGCCGCATGCCGAACAGCTTCCTGCGCGCGGGCGCGATGCCGTCTGTTCGCGAAGATTTCTTTGCGCTATCATGGGCTGCGGAAACTACGAATGGGAAGAGAGGCGGGGTTGAGCGTGCTTTTCGAGGAATTTTGCGTGGGCGTGAGAAGGGGCATCGAGTCTGCCTTGTCTGGCGGCCCCGCATCACCTGCGTCCGCGTCTGCCCCCGCGCTACGGCCCGAGGCACCCGCGCTCGCATCTGGCTCGCTCGTCTCATCTGCCCCTGTTTTCGGGGCATTCGCACCCGCGTCTTCGGCATCCGCCCCGGATTTGATGCCATTAGGAGTGTCCCCCGTGGCACCGATGGCACGCGCATTCCGCGCGAAGAACCGTTTCGTGCGAGCGGCCACCTGCGAAAGCCTCGCCACCGACGAGGGGCGCATGACACCCGCGCTGCTCGCCGTCTATCAAGAGCTGGCAGCCGGTGGAGTGGGCACCATCATCACGGGGTTCGCGAACGTCTTGGCCGACGATAAGCCCGCATTGGGCATGATGGGCATCTATGATGACAGCTTCATCGGCGAATATCGAGCTTTGGTGGCTGCGGTGCACGCGCATGATGTGCGCATCGTGTTGCAAATAGCGTACGGCGGCTCGGCTTCGCGGGTACAGCAAGCGACTTCGACGGCGCGCGCCGTTTTTGGGGCGGGAGCAAGAAAGGGAACGTGGGCGAAGGCAAAAGAGGAAGCAGAGGCAAACGCAAAAGCGGAAGCAGGGGCGAAAACGAGAGCAGGAGCAGGAGCAGGAGCAGGCTGCACTCGTGTTCTCGGTCCTTCGGCGATTGCGAACCCCAAAACAGGCGTCATTCCCAAAGAGGCAACGGTTGAAGAGCTGCGCTTTGTGGCAAAGGCGTTCGGCGCGGCGGCGCGGCGTGCGCGCGAGGCGGGGTTCGACGGAGTGGAAATTCACGCCGCCCACGGCTATCTTCTCAGCCAATTCCTCAGCCCCTTGTTGAACAGGCGCACCGACGAATACGGCGGCTCGCTTGAGAACCGCGCCCGCTTGACCGTCGAAACCATCGAAGCATGCCGAAGGGAGACGGGTGCCGATTTCCCTCTGTTCGTAAAGGTGAACAGCGAGGGCGGCGCGAAAGGGGGGCTTTCCCTTGAAGAGAGCCTGCGGGCGTCGCAGGTTTTCGCAGCGCACGGAGTAGATACCATTGAGGTGAGCGGGAACTGGCATGCATGTAGCGTGCGCGACTACAGCAGCCGTCCTTTTTTCGAAGATTACGCGGTGCGGCTGGTGCGCGCGGTCGATGTCCCTGTCGTCCTCACCGGCGGAAACCGCAGCTTCAGCGTAATGGAGCAGCTTTCGGCTGGCAAAGACCGCGACGGCATTGCGGCTTTCGGCCTTTGCCGCCCTCTCATCTGCGAACCCGATCTCGTGAACCGCTGGAAAGAGAACCCTCAAGCCGAACCTCGCTGCACTTCCTGTACCGCATGCTACAAAACCGTCGGCCACCGCTGCGCTTGCGTCCCTTCGCAATGTTTCACGTGAAACATTGCGTGCCCGAACGGCGAACAGCGCACGCGAACAACGTGTACGCGAACGGCGAACAACGTGTACGCAGAGCGAACGTACCGAGGATGCGCAACGGCGGTCGACGAGGACGCGCTGGGAGCGCACGGCAGCAATCGTGCGCTCGCTGATTCATCATGCAGAAGGTCTAGGATGCAGGTGGCAACGGCCTTTCGGGCGTCGCCACCTGTTGTTTCGTTTGCTGCGCCCTGTTCGCCTTGCTACTTCACCACACGGACGCGACGAACGCCCTCGATGGCGGCAAGCTTTGCGAGGGCTTCCTCGTTCGCAGGCTGATCGAGGTCGAGCAGCGTGTAGGCATGTTCACCGCGCGCTTGGTTCGTCATGTTGGAGATGTTGACTTCGGCCTCGCCAAGCACATGGGCGATCTGCCCTATCATGTTCGGCACATTCTCATGCAGCACAGCTACGCGGGAGATTCCCTCGCGTACTGCGCCCATGTTGCAGGCGGGGTAGTTCACGGAGTTCTTGATGTTTCCGTTCTCGACGTAGTCTACAAGCTCGCGTACGGCCATAACGGCGCAATTGTCTTCGGCCTCGGCAGTAGAAGCGCCCAAGTGAGGAAGTACGATGGCGTTTTTCATGCGCATGACCTCGGGCGTTGCGAAGTCGGTGATGTAGGCGTGCACCTTGCCCGCCTCCAACGCGGCAGCCATGGCGGCGTTGTCGACCAGCGTATCGCGCGAGAAGTTCAGAAACACCGCCCCGTCTTTCATGTGCTCGCAGGCATGCGCGCCGATCATGCCGATGGTTCCTTCCATGGCGGGCACGTGAATAGTCAAGTAATCGCAAGTGCGGAAAATGTCGTCGAGATCTGTGACGTGATGAACGGTGCTCGAAATGCTCCAAGCTGCGCCCACCGATACGTAGGGGTCGTATCCGTACACGTCCATGCCCAGATCAACGGCTATGTTAGCGACCTTTGCGCCGATGGCGCCCAACCCTATAACCCCCAGTTTCTTGCCCATGATCTCGCGTCCGGCGAATGCCTTCTTCGCCTTTTCGGCTGCTTTGCCGATGTTCTCGTCGTCAGCATGCTCGCGACACCAAGCAATGCCGCCGGCAATGTCGCGGCTGCCAAGCAGAAGCGCGCAAACCACCAGTTCCTTCACGGCGTTCGCGTTGGCCCCCGGCGTGTTGAAAACCACGATGCCTTCTTCGGCGCAACGATCAAGCGGAATATTGTTCACGCCCGCGCCTGCGCGCGCAATGACCAGCAGGCTTTCGGGGAATTCCATGTCGTGCATGGCGGCGCTGCGCACAAGGATGCCGGTTGCTTGGTCAAGGTTGTCGGTGAGCTCATATGATTCTGAGAGCAGGTCGGTTCCGAATTTGGAAATGTTGTTCAGACAGTGGATGTAATTCATGGCTGCTCTCCTTTTCTCCTTTTCGTTGCGATTTTGCTCCTTCGGCATACGTGCTGTTTTGCACGTTTGAACCATAGTGCCTACGCAAACGGCAAATGTCAACGAAAACTCGGAAACTCGGAAGAAGACGCGCGTCTTTCGGCAGGGTGTGTCAGAGACGCTTCCGAAAATGCTTTCGGAGGCGTCTCCGAAAGATTTCGAACCTGTTCGAAGGCGGGGAACGAGTCGTTGTGAGTGCGAGAAGGTTCGAAGAGCGAGGCAAGAAGTTCGCGGGGTTCGCGAGGGTTGCTAAAGCAAGGAGATTCGCGATGGCTACGAATGCAGCAAAAGCGCATACGAGCTGGTGGCGCAGTCACAAAGGTGAGGGGTTCGCAAGGATAGCGAACGGGATACGGTTTTAGTGGCGCCCTTGAGAGGACTCGAACCTCCGACGCACGGTTTAGGAAACCGACGCTCTATCCGCTGAGCTACAAGGGCGCATAAACGTGCTGCTGACGAATGCCGTGCATTTCTTCCGTGTGGATGCACATGGGTGTTATTCCCGAGCGTGAGGCAACTCGCAAGTACGGGAGTACCTTTGCGATGGCGAGACATTCTCGCACGTGGAACGTCATCCGTAAAACAGCAGTGCTGATTCTACCACGATAGCG
>JAEYEL010000002.1 GCA_023403475.1 Actinomycetes bacterium | reverse complement strand
GCCGAGGGCGAGTACGGCATAAAGCTCACCGAGACCGGCCCCTGGAAGTACGGGACGGGCGGGGCCAAGGGCCAGTGGGAGTGGACGTGGACCCCCGTCATCACCAAGGCCTGCGACATGTGCGAGGCCCGCGTGGCCAAGGGCAAGATGCCCATGTGCGTGCAGCACTGCCAGGCGTGGTGCATGTACCACGGCGAGGTGGAGGACCTCGTGAGGAAGATGGACGGCAAGACCCGCTGGGCCCTTCTGACTAGGTAGATACGCTCAATCCCGCCTCTGTGTTTCGCGGGTTTGTTTTGCTTGCGTACCAAGTCTTTTCGATAAGAGGGAGAGGCAAGCGTGCAAGGTGTTTTGAGGCCGGGTCTTTGTCTTGTTTAAGACCCGGCTTGCAAAAGGGGTTTTACCCGGTCTTTCCAAGGGGGAGAGGCCGGTTTGTAAAAAAACGATAGAGAAGGGGGTTTCAAATGTCCCAACAAGAAGTGGATGCGAAGAACTTAAAGCCTGGTGATAAGCGGGCATGGGCCATCGTGGTGGGCTTAGGTTTCCTTGCGGGTGCTGGCTTGCAGCAAATCCTTGCGAACTGCGGGAACTTCATTCCCCAGATTTGCGCCGATTTGCAGTGCGATCCTGGTCAGCTCACGCTATGGATCACCATGTATGCCATCTTCATGGCTATTTCGCAGCCTGTTGTGGGAAGGCTTTGGCCCAAGGTAAGCCCGAAGATCCTTGTGACGGTAGCGTTTTTGGTGAGCATCATCGCGCTTGCGCTCATGGGAACGTATACGGCCGTTTGGCAGTTCTGGATTTCCGGAGCCGTCATCGGTCTTTCGGGCGGTTTCTATTTCATGGTTGCCGCGCCGTATCTCATCACCAATTGGTTTGCCAAGAAAACTGGCTTCGCCTTGGGCGTAGCTGGCATCATCGGCGGTTTGCTTGCGGCAATTTTGAGTCCCATCGACGCCGCTATTGTGGCGGCCGTTGGCTGGAGAACGGCTTATTTCATCGTCGCTATCATATCGTGCGTTATGGCGCTGCCGTTCACGCTGTTCGTGTTCGAGTTTGATCCAGCGAAGCTTGGCATGCGCCCTGTTGGCTGGGAAGAAGGTATGGAAAGCAACACAGCGGGTTCTGCCGACGCCCCGGGTGTTCCCGAGAAAAAGGCGGTTGCGTCTATCACGTTCGTCATGCTTTTCCTTATTGGCGGCATCTTCGCTCTCTATGGAGGCTTCCAAAATCTTTGGGGATTCGCCGCTGCGGAATGGGGCTACGATAGCATGTTCACAGCTACGATGATCTCCACGACTTCGCTGTTCATGCTCATAGGCCCCATTATTGGCATTGTTATCGACAAGATCGGGCCGTGGAAGACGACGTTCGGCATTATGGCAATCCAGCTCATTGCCGGTCTTGGCCTATTGTTCGCCCATGGCACTCAGGCAAGCGTTCTAGTGTTCGTGTTCCTGTTCGCGTTCCAAGGAGCTATTGTCGGCACGCTCATGCCGCTTTTGGCGCGCGATTCCTTTGGGCCTAAGGATTACACCAAGATATTCAGTTACATGCAGATAGGCATCGGCCTTATCGGTGGTTTCTCGAATCCTATCATCTCGTTTTTCTACACCACCTACGGTACGTTCAGCGCCGCTTTGTGGTTTGGCGTGGCAATCGCCGTTATCTGCATCGTGCTCGCGGCTATAGCTCTTGTGTGCAAAAAGCCCATGCAGCAGGCGAAGTGGGTCGAGCCATCATCTAAATAGGTTTATTCAGATGAGGGGGTCGGAGGGGATGCAAATCCGACCCCCTACAAGGGGAAAGTGACTTTAGCCATGAATTCTCAAAACGAGACGAAGGATCGTCAAAACAATACATGGGCGTATTTGCAGGTTATAGGCCTTGCCTTTCTTATGATAGGCGGCATTCAGACCATTTTGGCAAACTCTGGGAATTTCATTGCCGTCGTGTGTCCCGATATGGGCTTCGAGGTTTCGAAATTCACCCTGTGGATCACGTGTTACGCCATCGGAATGGCTATCTCGCAACTGTACGTGGGCAAGCTGTGGCTCGTCGTGAAAACCCCCGTTCTGCTCACCGCCTCCTTCTTGGTTTGCATCGGGGCGTTGGCAGCTATGAGTTTTTATAACGAGATCTGGCAATGGTATGTTTCGGGGGTTGTCATCGGGTTGTCCGGTGGATTTTTCTTCATGGTGTCTGCTCCTATCATTATTACGAACTGGTTTGCAAAGAACTCCGGGTTCGCACTTGGTCTGGTTACGATCATATCGGCTGTTGGCACTGCGATTTTAAGCCCGGTGGATGCGGCCATTATCGCCGCGTGTGGGTGGCGCATGGGGTATTTGATCGTGGCGTTGATATCATGCGTGCTGGTGTTGCCCTTTACTTTGTTCGTCATTCGTTACCAGCCCTCTGATCGTGGTTGCAAGCCCGTGGGCTGGGAACCCGGCATGGAAAACATCACTGCTGGCGCAGAAGACTCCACGGGAACGTCTTTGAAGGGCGGCGTCCTGTCCTTGGCGTTCATATGTCTTTTCTTGGGCGCAGGGCTGTGCGCTTTGTTCGGAGGCTATCAGAACCAGTGGTCTGTGGCTGCGGTGAACTGGGGATACGATCTTTCTTTCGGGGCAACTATGATTTCTGCCACGGCACTGTTCGGTATCTGCGCTCCTCTCATAGGCATCATGATAGACAAGCTCGGGCCATTCAAGTCGACGTTTATCGTGCTTGCGGGACAGCTTGTCTCGGGCTTGGGTCTCATATTTCTTCACGGCAATCCCGTGTGCGTGCTCGTATTCGTGTTCTTCTTCGCCGACCAGATGACCATAGTGGGAACGTTGGTTCCTCTATTGGTTCGCAAGGTGTTCGGTGCGAGGAACTACACGAAGATCCTTGCCTACATCCAAATAGGCATCGGCCTTATCGGTGGCTTCTCGAATCCTATCATCGCGTCGTTCTATGAGGAGACAGGCGACTTCAACGCATCGCTGTGGTTCGGCGTTGGCCTGTGCGTTGCCTGTGCGGTTTTATTTGCGGGGGTTGCCGTTTCGCGGAAGAGGCTGAAATTCGAAGGCCCTGGGGCGGACGTGGAGCCTCAAGGGGTGGTGAAGGCAGAAGCATAGTACCTGTCGAGGATTACCAAAGGTTCGACAAGGCTGATTCAGGTACGTTGTTTTCGCAAAAATCGAATCGACGTGCCTGTTGAAGTAGGGTTTATCGAGTGAGAGAGGAGAAAGGCATGGAGTTCAAAGATGATTTGGGAAAGCCGTGGAAATATCAGGACGGTGACTTCACGGTTGTTCGAACCTCCATGTGGTCGCCTCCCGGATGTCATCCGGTGGGATGCGGCCTGAAGCTTTACGTGGACAAAGACGGAAGGCTCGATCATGTGGAGGGCGACGAGAACAGCCCTATCACCAAAGGTCGTCTGTGCGTTCGCTGTTTGGCTTTGAAGGACTACATCTACAACCCGAGTCGTGTTGTGCATCCCATGAAGCGCGATCCGAAATATCGCGGCCAGCATGACAAATGGGAGCAGTGCACGTGGGACGAGGCGTATTCCCTCATCAAAGAAAGGGTGGAGTTCTTCAAGGAAAACTATGGGCCTGAGTCCATGGCGGTGTTTTCCGGTACGGGACGTTCGGGCGGCATCATGTGCCAGGAAATGGCCCAGCGCGTTTTGGGCACACCGAACGCCTGTTATACGCAGTCGGGTTTTGCATGCTACCAGCCGCGTTCTGCTGCCTGCTCGCATGTTCTGGGTGCCTACTACCCCGAAATCGACTATGCAGGCGGTCTTGAAGGAACCTACGACAACCCTGCATGGGTGTGTCCGGAGGTTATCGTCATGTGGGGTAAACAGCCTTTGGCCTCGAACGGCGACGGGTTGTGGGGTCATGCGGTTATCGACATCATGAAGCGTGGAGCCAAGCTCATCTCGGTTGATCCTCGTGTCAACTGGCTTTCCACGCGTTCCGTAATCCACTTGCGTGTGCGTCCTGGAACTGATGCCGCCATGGCTATGGCGTGGCTTTGGGTCATCATTAACGAGGATCTCTACGATCACGACTTCGTTGAAAAGTGGTGCTACGGTTTCGATGAGTTCGCCGCGCGCATCAACGACCCCGAACGAGGCATGACGCCCGAGAAGGCTGCGGAGATCTGCGAAGTCGATACTGACAAGATTTACGCGGCAGCTCGCATGTACGCCAACGCCAAGCCAGCCTCCATTGCATGGGGTCTTGCGTTCGACCAGAACCAAAACGGCAACCAGGCCGGCCACTGCTGCCTTGCGCTTATGGCCATTACGGGTAATGTTGATGTGCCGGGCGGACAGATTATTGCCGAGATACCGCCAATGGCAGGCCTTGAGGACCACGTGGGTGAAAAGGCGGAAGGAGCTTGGGAAGGCGATGCCGGCGACGTTATCAACATGGGCGGCAACGCAGACGATCAAGTCGAGCTGATAGAGGAAGGCTGGGAAGGCATCGGTCTTGAGCTGACGCACAAGGCAGTGGGATACGATAGGTATCCGCTGTATTGCGAGAACATTCGCATGGCTCATGCCGACATGATGCTCGACTGCCTGCTTACCGACAAGCCTTACAAGATTCACATGGGGTGGATCCAATCGACCAACTTGCTGGCGCCTACGTGTTGCGCGGAACCGACCAAATGGTACGAGGGTTTGAAACGCCTCGATTTCGTCATTGCCACCGATGTGTTCATTACCCCCTCTATCGAAGGCTGTGCAGACGTGTTTCTGCCGTTAGCGACAAGCGCGGAAAAAGACGATGTGGTGTTCACGCACTATTGCGCATCCCCCGTCTCCATTAGCGCTTCGAACAAGGCCATCACGGTGGGTGAGGCGAAAAGCGATGCGGATATTCTGGTTGATCTTGGCAATGTGCTCGGATCTCCCAAGATAGCCGGCAAGTATAAGACCGGGCGCGAGTACACCGATGCTAATCGTGCTCCGGCGTCGGGCATGGACTTCGAGGGGCTTTCCCATGAGGTTATGCATCAGCGTGGAGTGAACTATCGCAAGTACGAGAAGGGGTTGCTCCGTCCTGATCGCAAGATGGGCTTTCTGACCAATACGGGACGCGTGGAGCTGTATTCCACTACGTTCCAACAAAACGGAGACGACCCGCTGCCGTATTACAGCGAACCTGCTTTCAGCACGCGTCAGCCGGGTCGCGCCGAGAAGTATCCTTTCAACATCACGTCGGGCGCTCGCGAATACGCGTTCTTCCACTCCGAGCATCGCCAGATGCCTCGCCTGCGCGAGCTGTGCCCGAACCCGCTTTTGGAAATCAACCCCGCCGACGCGAAAAAGGTGGGCGTGGCCGACGGTCAGTGGGTTGAAATCGAAAACGAATTCGGCAAGGCGAAGTTCAAGGCGAAGGTTACGCCTATCGTGCGTTCTGGCACGGTGCATGCCCAGCATGGCTGGTGGTTCCCCGAACAGGAGGCCGACGCGCCCAACTTGTACGGTGTTTGGCAGTCGAACTACAACGATCTCGTGCCCAACCACTTCAATTCGATTATGGGCTACGGAGCGCCGCATAAGTGCATGTCGTGCTCAGTGACCCCGCTTGGTGAGAATTTGGACGTTGACATGCAGGTGGTTTGGGAAAAATTCGGAAAGCTGGTGAAATAATGACTGTTCAATACGGACTTCTTATCGATTACGAATACTGCTCCGGATGTGAAACCTGCGTGGTTGCTTGCAAAGAGGAACACGATTTCCCGGTAGGGAAGTGGGGGATTCGCGTTTTGGATGACGGCCCGTGGCAGAAAACGGACGGCGACGATTCGGGAAACTGCTTCAATTGGAACAAGGTCCCCGTTCCCACCGATCTGTGCGATTTGTGCGCTGATCGTCTGGCTCAAGGCAAAGAACCTACGTGCGTGCATCATTGCCAGGCTTTCTGCATGAAGTTCGGCACGATTGAGGAACTGTCGAAGGAATTGGCGAAAAAGCCGAAGCAGGTCCTTTGGGCTGTTAAGGAGTAGTTCGGGCTACGCGGGGCTGCATCGTGAAATCGTCCGCGATGCAGCCCTTGTGCTCCCTCCACATTGCGAAAAGGTCGGTGGGATTATGTGCTATGCCTGTTCGATGTGTAACAAATGCGGACGTGCGGACGAAATGAAGGCTCGTTTCGGTAAACGCTCGTGTCCGAAATGCGGGGCGCTCGCCCTCGATAGCAAGGCACGGGCCTGCTCGCTTTGCGGCACAGTCTTGCCCCCTCCTTTTCCCGAGCCGCCGAAGTATCCATCTTCTCGATGAGCTACCCAGGGGCGTTTTGCTTTTGCTTTGGTGGAGGCGAGGCGATTCGCTCAGGATCGCGCAATAAGTCCGTCCTATAAGATTATTCGCGTTCGGGATTAGACAACGAATGAGAGGAGAGAACATGCCAGACATGAAGGCGACGCCGGCTGTGCCTCTGCTAACGTTGGGCGAGGTCAACGATTTGGGAAAGCCGTGGCGCTTCGAAGAGGACAATTTACAGGTAACGCGTACGGCGGTGTGGTCGCCGCCGGGATGCCATCCTGTTGGCTGCGGGCTAAAGCTCTACGTTGACGCCAATGGGAAGCTCGACCATGTGGAAGGCGACGAAAACCAGCCTATAACCCAAGGGCGGCTGTGTGTTCGCTGCATTACGCTCAAAGATTACGTGTACAACCCCAGTCGTGTTCTGTATCCCATGAGGCGCGACCCGAAATACCGCGGGCAGCATGACAAATGGGAGCGCTGCACTTGGGAAGAAGCGCTCGATATCATAGAGGAAAACTACCGGCGTATCACGGCGCAGTATGGCCACGAAAGCGTTGCCTTGTTCACGGGCACGGGGCGAGAGGGCGGCACGTTCGGACCTTATGGCTCGTTCATGCTAGCGACTTGCAACTACTGCTACACTCAGTCGGGCTACGCATGCTACGTGCCGCGCATGTCGGCGGCTGCCTACACGTTGGGAAGCCCCTATCCCGAAATAGACTATGCAGGAGGTTTGGCCGGACGTTACGACGACCCGGCTTTCGAACTTCCCGAATGCATTATGATCTGGGGTAAAGCCCCGCTCGAGTCGAACCCGGACGGCTTTTTCGGCCATGCGATCATCGACATGATGCGTCGCGGAACGCGCATCATCTGTGTCGACCCCCGTGCGACGTGGCTTTCAACGCGGGCGGATTACCATTTGCCCCTGCGAGCGGGTACCGATACGGCGCTTTCCATGGCCATGCTCAACGTCATCATCGAGGAAGATCTCTACGACCATGATTTCGTCGAGTACTGGTGCTACGGTTTCGAGCAGCTTGCCGAGCGGTGCGCGACCATGCCCGTGGAAAAGGCGGAAAAGATAACAGGTGTTTCGGCCGACCTCATTCGCGGCGCAGCTCGCATGTACGCCAATGCCAAGCCGGCTTCCATACAATGGGGTCTTGCCGTAGACCAGAAGGCGAACGGTATGCAGACAGGCCACAGCCTGATAAGCCTCATGGCCATAACAGGCAACCTCGATGTTCCAGGTGGGCAGATTTTGGGCGACGTGAGCGCAGGTCAAAATGAATCAGGTTTCGGTGCCGACAAAGAAGACCCAGAGCTGGCGAAGAAGATACTCGGCCTTAAGGAGTACCCTGCTTACGTTAACACCATTCGCAACGCTCATGCCGATCTGATGCTTCGCGCGCTTGAGACTGACGAGCCGTATCCTATTCGCATGGGGTTCTACGCAGGGAACAACCTCATGTCGTGTACGTCTGCCGAGCCGAAACGATGGCACGACGCCATGTGCAAATCGCTCGAGTTCTGCTTCACTATCGACTGCTTCGTAACGCCGTCCGCAGAAGCCACCTGCGACATTATCCTCCCTTTGGCTACGGCCGCAGAAGAGGACGGCGTGTCGTTTTCCCATTATGGGGCAACACCTGTGGGAACCGCATTCATGAACAAAGCCCTTTCGGTGGGCGAATGCAAGACCGATGCCGAGGCGTGCATGTACGTGGGAAAGCGCCTCAACCCCCAAATGTGGGAAGAATACGATAACGTGTACGATTTCATCAACCATCTGCGCTTGTTCCGCAGACACGACTTCAAGGACGTTTCCCGTGAGGTGTATGTACAGAACCCGGCACCATACTACAAGTACGAAAAGGGCATGCTGCGTCCCGATGGCAAAGTGGGTTTCAATACGCCGACAGGGCGTGTGGAGCTGTATTCGACGGTGTTCGAATCTCTGGGCGAAGACCCCATGCCCTATTACGAAGAGCCGCAGTACAGTCCCTTAAACACGCCTGAGCTCATGGAGGAATATCCCTTCGTGTTGACGAGTGGTGCGCGGACGTTCTCCTTCTTCCATTCGGAAAACCGTCAGATTCCCTTCTGTCGCGAACTCAACCCCGATCCGCTGGTGGAGATACATCCCGATCGCGCACGAGAGCTGGGCATTATGGATGGGCAATGGTGCGAAGTTTGGAATCAATTCGGGTCGTGCAAACTTAAAGCGAAGGTTTCGCCTATAGTTGACAGGAACACGCTTCATGCCCAGCATGGCTGGTGGTTCCCTGAGGATGATCCCGACGAGCCGAATTTGTACGGCACGTTCCGCTCCCAGATAAACAACCTTGTTCCGAACTTTCATTTCGGCAAGCTTGGTTTCGGCGCTCCCTTCAAGTGCATGGTGGCGGCAATCAAACCGCTTGACGAGAACTGGGATACCGACATGAACATTGTGTGGGAAAAGTTCAAGAGGGAGGATCAGTAATGGAAGTAACCTACGGGCTTTTGATTGACTACGAATACTGCACGGGATGCGCTTCGTGCGTCGTCTCCTGCAAAGAGGAGCACAACTACCCTGTGGGAAAATGGGGTATTCGCGTTTACGAGGACGGTCCGTGGGAAATGGAGCCAGGAGTGTTCAATTGGAACAAGGTGCCAACGCCGACAGACTTGTGCGACCTTTGTTCCGAGCGCACTTCGAAGGGACGCGAACCCATCTGTGTCCATCATTGTCTTGCGAATGTTATGAGCTACGGCAAAGTGGAAGACTTGGCGAAGCGGCTTGCGGGCAAAACGAAGCAGGTTCTGTTCGTTCCTCAATTCAAGCCTCTTGAAGACAAAGGCGCGTTCGTTCCGAAGAACAAGCACCGCGAAGGTAGGCATAAGGCAGCTGCGGTTCAAGTGGAGGAGAACAGCCAGTTCGAGACAAGCAGTTACCGAAGCGATGCCCGCGAGGCAAGCCACTTAGGCCTTGAGGGTATCTAGAGGATACGATAGGTGAGAATTCGTCGGTTGTACGAGTTCCCGCTTTCGAGAAAGCAGGGAGGCGCCATCGCATGAAGCATAAGGAATACTGCGGGAAAAGTGCACTGGTTCGTTATCGGGGCGGGGCCGTCGGGGAAGAGCCGGTCGAAGATCACATGGACGGTGACCCCGTAAGAATCATGCTTGGCGCAGGCGAGGTGCCTCCCGGCGTCGATGAGGTTCTCTACGACATGGAAATAGGCGAAAAACGCACGGTGGTCATTCCGTGCGACAAGGCGTATGGGCAACACGACCCCGAGGGAGTGCAGACGTATCCGAGGTCGTATCTGCATTGTGGGGGAGATCTCGAGAAGGGCGATATTGTTGTCTGGACGCATCCTGTGTCGGGAAGAGATGTTCCGGTCGAAGTGATACGGGCAACTGATTTTGCCGTCGTTATTGATTTCAACCATCCACTTGCCGGCAGGGATCTTGAGTATTCCTTCGAGCTAATAGACGTGGTTGACGAAAGAGGCGTTTCGATATGCGCCGGCAAGGGGGACTGAGTCTGCGTGCTATGGTTGTACCCTGTGCGGCAAGCGCAAGCGAAGTTGAAACCGAGATAACGCTAAGATGCGTGATCGGACTGCGCGCGGGATGATGGATTTGCGTGCGCGGGAGGCAGGGTGCGCGCTTCCTTGGCTTTTCGGCCTCCCTGTTCTCAAAGTTTCCCTTGTTCCTCGGGGTTCTCTATTCTCGCGATTTTCCTATTCTAGGGTTTTTCCCTTATATTCGCGGAAGTATTCCCGAAGCATTACCAGCGCGGTCGTGCTTTCGGGATACCTCCGTGTATATTTTGTGGCGGAGAGACATAAAAGGGAGGAGGTTGCATGATGAAAAGCAAGAAACGTGTTCTATGGATAGGTTCTCTGTGCATCGCTTTGCTGATTATGGGCTTAATGGCCTGTACTCCTCAGCAGAAGGCCGATCAGAAGACCGAGCCGGACAAAATGGAGATGGAGGCTCCTGACCCTGACAAGTTCGGTGTGGTCACGGCGGATGCATGGAAGGACATCTATCCGAACCAGTACGCTACGTACAAGGAGAACGAGGCCAACTCGCCCGATTCGGGCAAGCACAACTACCTTGAGCTTTATCCGCCTCTGAACACCATGTACAAAGGCTACGCGTTCGCGCTCGGCTACGACGAGGCTTCGAGCCATGTGTACTCGCTGAAAAGCGTGACCGAAACGCCGCGCACGACGAAGAAGGAACAGTTGGCCAACTGTATCACATGCAAGACCCCGCAGTTCACTGCTATGGTGAACAGCCAAGGTGACAGCGTGTATGCGCAGAAGTTCAACGACACGGTGGGGCAGTTCACCGAGCCCATCAGCTGCTACAACTGCCACGAGAACGACCCCTCTTCGCTCACGTTGACGCACAAGTACTTCGTGAAGTCGCTCGGTAGCGCCGCGAACGACGAGAAGAAGGTTCCCATGAAGGCACAGGTGTGCGGTCAGTGCCACAACGAGTACTACTTCAATCCGGAGACCAAGGTCACGTCGAACCCGTACACGGGACTTGAGGGAATGACCCCTGAGGCCGTATTGGCGTTCTACGATGAGATGGGCTTCAAGGATTGGCTGCACGCCGACACGTTCGCGCCCATGATCAAGGTGCAGCATCCCGAGTTCGAGACCATCTACGGCGGTAAGCAGTCCCAGATGGCCAAGAACGGCTATGCGTGCGCCGACTGCCACATGAGCCAGGCTAAGGCATCCGACGGCACCGAATACACATCGCACAATTGGGCAAGCCCGCTCGAGAACAAGGAGCTTTTGGCCAACGATTGTTCGAAGTGCCACGCCGACCTTCCCAAGCAAGTAGCAGCTTGGCAGGACGAAGAGGAAACGCGCGTGCATGCCATCAGCGTGAAGATCGAACAGCTCACCAAGAGCATCGCTGAGAAGTATGCCGACGAAATTGCCGCCATGAAGGCCGCTCAAGAGGCCAAGACTGATATCCCAGCCGCCTCCGAAGGGCTGGCCGCGCTGCAGAAGCTTCAGCGTACCGCGCAGTTCTACTGGGATTTCGTCATGGTTGAGAACAGCGAAGGCGCACACAATCCTTCGCTGACGATGGACACTCTCGACAAGGCCGAGGCTGCCGTCGACGAGGGTCTGGCAATGTTTTAAAAAATACCCGGGTCTCTCCATGTGTAACGGGAAAGGGAAGTGCGAGCTTCCCTTTCCCCCCTTGCGGTTGAAAGCGGTGTCATGAAGTTACGGCCAGCGTTCCCGGTAGGCTTCCAGAGCCCGCTCGTTTCCGGTTTGCGGGCGAGCGCGCCGCGCACGGCTATGGCCGAAGGCGCCGCGCACGGCTATGGCCGAAGGCGACGCGCATGGTTCGGGCGTGTAAGTGCTCCCTCTCTTCCACGTCTGTCCACGAAGATGCTCGCGCCTGTTTGCAAAGACGCGGGCGCCCGTTTCGGCGGTCGCTTGTGAAGACGCGGTGAACGAGTGGGTGCGGCTTGGCAAACTATGTGAATTTCCGCTGATTCCCCCCAAATGGGTGATAGCTTTTTGCTGCGTGACCGCTACTATGCTCTAGTACCGTTTCGCCCTGCATCTGCCGATTCCCATCGACGTGCGGCGTGCGTGGCGGGCCGAAAGAAGGATTTCGATGCGCAGACGAGAGGAGGTAAGGAAAATGACCGAGGAAGAGACCAAAGCGGAAACCGCCGCCGAGGCAACCGCAGCCGATGGTGCTGCGACGGAGGCTCCTGCCAAGAAGAAGGGCAAGAAGAAGTGGCCTATCGTCGTAGGAGTCGTTGTGGTTGTTTTGATTGCAGCCGGCGCCGGTTTCTGGGTTTGGCACGAGCAGCCGAGCTTCTGCAACGCCATCTGCCACACGCCTATGGATCCGTACAACGCCACCTATGACCAGGAGTTGAACACTACGGGCGTAGACAAGTGGGGCAACGATGTCGAGAACACCAGATCTATGCTGGCCGTAACGCACAAGGCGTTGGGGAAGACCTGCATGAACTGCCATGTTCCCACGTTGTCGGAGCAGGTCGGCGAGGGCATCAGCTGGGTTACGGGCAATTACGTGTATCCGCTCGAGGAACGTTCGCTTGACGATCTTGTTGCGGCGCGCGGGCTTGAGAACTCCGATGAGTTCTGCTTGAACGAGTCTTGCCACAACATGACGCGCGACGATCTTGTTCAGGCTACAAGCGACATGAAGCGCAACCCGCATGTGGCTCAGCACGGCAAGGTGGCTTGCAGCGAATGCCACAAGGCGCACCGCGCTTCCGTGAACTACTGCTCGGGTTGTCATAGCGATGCCGACATTCCGGCAGGCTGGCTGACAACGACCGAATCCAAGAAGCTTGCCTCGTAAACGGTTCGCCTCGCTGAGGCTTCGTTGCGAAAAGCGGAAAATCGAATAGGCAAGAGGGAGTCCATCTCGCGCGAGCGTGCAAGATGGGCTCTTTTCTCAAAGTTCCCAAGAGCGGGAATGGAAGGCGCTTCCTTGGCGGGCAAAGGTGCTTCGGGAGATGCCAAACGGGAAAAACGTTTCCGAAGACGGAGGGTGCTTCCGAGGCGGTGCGGAGACGCCCTTTGGGGCGGGCGTGCGCCGTTGGTGAAGATACACCGTTTGGGGTATATGACGCCTTCGGTGCCGTGCGTACAATACATTCGGGGAAGATCGCGCTTTTGCCGTATGCTGGTTTCGGCATTGCGCTCTTCGGAGTTTTGAGGATGGTGGGAAAGTCGATGAGGGTCAGGAGGAAAGCTTGAACGCGAAGATGAAGCGTCGCATGGTGGTGGTGACGGGCGTCATCGTCATCGTGCTGATCGTGGTGCTTACCGTGGTGGGGAGCGGAACCTCCGCGAAGACGGTTTCCGTTTCCGATGCTGCGTCCGGCGCATACGCAGGCGAGCGCATCCAGGTTTCCGGCAATGTGGTCGAGAATTCGTTCTATACGGAAGACAACGTTTTGGTCTTCGATATCTACGACCCCGAAGGCGATGCCGGCCAAAAGCTCAACGTGCGCTACGACCAAGGGGTTTCCGCTACGTTCGGAAACGACGTGACGGCCATTTGCACGGGCAAGATGGGCGCCGACGGAACGCTGCACGCCAGCCAGCTTGTTACCAAGTGCCCTTCGAAGTACGAAAACGCCACCGATGCGCTCGACGTTGCGCAGTTGGCGGAATACGAGAAGAGCATTCAGGACAAGCCCGTCAAGATAACCGGAACCGTGAAGGCAGGCTCGCTTTCCGCCGTCGGCCAGAAAGAACGCATGGTTTTGGTTTCGTCAGACGGCGTATCGGAGGTTTCCGTGGCGTTTGCAGGAGCGCTTTCCGATGAGGTTGCCGATGGCGCAGAGCTTGTCGTGACCGGATCTTTGCAGGCGGACGGTACGTTTTCGGCTACCGATGTGGCCCTGAAAGGATAGAACATGTCGATGGTTGGTTTGATAGGCCTGCTCGTTGCGTTTGCGGGCGTGGCGGTTTCTGCTGTCTGCCTTCTTGCAGGGCATGTGCTGGACGCTCGTGCGCGACGGCGCGGAGCCGATGGCGCGGTGGGCGCGGGCGTTGCCGAAACGCTCATTTGGGGCGGTCGCATAGCATCGCTTGTGTCGCTTGCGGCCCTTACGGTGTGCTGCGGCATTCTGGTGTACGGCTTCATGACGGGCGATACGTCCATCAAGTACGTGGTGCAGTACCACTCCGACGCTTCGGGCGATCTTGCATGGCTCTACCGGCTTTCCGGGCTGTGGGCGGGAAGGCAGGGCTCGCTTCTGTTCTGGGCATGGCTTATCGCGGCGTTCAACGCCGTGGTGGCCCTGCGCGATCTGAAAAGCCTGAAGGCGCTCGACAACATGGCCCTTCTGGTTGGGCAGATCGTCATGCTGGCGTTCGTGGGGGTTTAGTTGTTCTCTGAGAACAACATGCCGTTCACTGCCACGCCTTCGCAGTATTTCAACGCTGCGGGCGAACTCCAGGGCGCGGCCACCATGTGGGGGATGAACGCGCTGCTCGAGCATTGGGCCATGTCCATTCATCCGCCCACGTTGTTCGTGGGCTATGCCGGGCTTACCATTCCCTTCGCCTATGCCATCGCAGCGCTTATCGTGAACGACCCTTCGAAGGAATGGGTGGTTCGCTCGCAGCGCTACGCGCTGTTCTCGTGGCTGTTTTTAGGGATAGGCATCGGCCTTGGCGCCGTGTGGGCGTACGTGGTGCTGGGCTGGGGCGGCTACTGGGGTTGGGATCCGGTGGAAAACGCAAGCCTGCTCTCGTGGCTTTTGGGCGTGGCGCTTATCCACAGCTTCACCGTGTACCGCCAGCGCGGCGCCTTCAAGCGCTGGGGCGTCATGTGCGCATGCCTCACCTTCGCGTTCGTCATCGTGGGAACGTTCATATCGCGGTCGGGCATTGTGCAGTCGGTGCATGCCTTCGAGGGTGATCCGGTGTCGCTTGCGCTGTTCGGCGCTCTTATCGCGTGCTCGGTGCTCGCCGGCCTTGTGGGCTTGGCCGTGCGTTGGAAGAGCTTCGGTGCGGCAAGCGAGGGGGGCGACGATGTTGAGAACATGCTCTCCAAGGATGCGGCGTACTACTTCAACAACGTTATCATGGTGGTGTTCACCATTCTTCTGGCCTACATGACGGTTTCTTCGGCGCTTCCCTCGTGGATGCCGTTTGGCGGCGAATCGCTTACGGCGGGCACCTACAACACCATTGCGCGACCGCTCGGCATCGTGTATCTGTTCATTCTGGCGGTATGCCCGCTGCTTTCGTGGGGAAAGACCGAAGGTGCGCAGTTCTGGCGCCGTGCGCGCGTGCCGGGCATTTGCGCGCTTGTGCTCTACGCGGTGCTCATGACGTACTTCTTCATGTATTTGCTGCCCAGCTACAACGCCATGATCGACGCGGGCGGAACGAGTGCCGAAGGGCTGCTCGAGCAGGGGCCGCCGTGGTATTACAACGGGCTTGCCGTGGTGGGCTTTTTGGTGGCGAGTCTGCTGTTCTTCAACGCGCTGTTCCTTATCGGTCGCGGGGCGCGCAACTACGCGCGCTCGCGCAAGACCAACGTGCTTGCCGGGTTCGCGGGCCTGTTCCGCGGGCATGCCTCCACTTACGGCGGGTTCATCGCTCATGTTGCCATGGCCGTTATTCTGGTGGGTCTTATCGGGTCGTCTATGTACGTTACGGAAAAGGTCGAGTATCTGCCCTACGACGAGGAAACCGACACGGTTTCCGAAGATTTCACCATTCAGGATTTCACGCTCAAATACACGGGCAACTCCATCGAGCTGCAGGATAACGATGACGACATCGTCTACCAACTTGACTTCGACGTGTACCGCGGCGGGGAATACGTGGGCCAGGTGCACCCCTCGGTGCAGGTGGTGCAGTCTACCCAGCAGCAGAAGCTTAACGCGGGCGTGATTGGCTTTCCGCTTGAAGATCTGTTCGTGGTGTACAAAGGTGTGAACAACGATGGCGACTTCGCCATGGACGTGCGCGTGAACCCGCTCATCACGCCCGTATGGATAGGCTTTGGCCTGCTTATGGTGGGAATTACGCTGGCGCTTGTGGGGCGCAGATCGCCGAAGAAGGCTGCGGTGACCAATCAGTCTGGGGATGTAGCGGATGATGCCGACCAGTCTGGGGATTTAGCGGATGGGGAAGCGGACGGGTTGCGCTCGGAAGCTGCGCAGCCCTCGCTCCATCCGTCCGGCGCCGACCCCGCATCTCCGGGAGCCGAAGGCGAGGAGTAGCGCGCTGTGGATGCTGCTATCGAAACGCATAAGCTCTCGAAGGCGTTCGGAACGCGCAAGGCGGTCGACAACGTGTCCATCGCCGTGCCGCAAGGGGCGTTCCTCTCCATTTTCGGCCCGAACGGCGCAGGGAAGACCACGCTTTTGCGCGTGCTTTCCACGCTTGCGCGCGCTACGAGCGGCGAAGCCCGCATCATGGGCGTCGATATAAAGGAGGAGCCCGATCGCGCGCGCGACCACATAGGGTTCATCTCGCATAACTCCATGCTCTACCCCGATCTCACGGCTGAAGAGAACCTGATGATATACGCGCGTCTCTACGGGGTGGAAGCCCCGCATGCGCGCGTGCTCGAGCTTCTGGATGCGGTTGAGCTGAAGCATAGGCGCCTCGATGTGGTGCGCACGTTCTCGCGCGGCATGACCCAGCGTCTTTCCATCGCCCGTGCCCTTATCCACGACCCTGGCGTGGTGTTTCTCGACGAGCCTTATTCGGGGCTTGACCCGCATGCCGTGGAGATATTCGACGAGCTTATCGCGTCGGCGCGCGACGGTCGCACATTCGTCATGGTGAGCCACGACTTGCAGAAGGGTTTCGGTATGTGCACCCATGCGCTCGTGCTCGCACGCGGCCGCGTGGTGGCGTTCGACGAAAAGGGCAACTTCGATTTCGATGAGTTCCGCGAACTGTATCACGCGACCGTCGGTATGGGGGTGGCGTAACGTGGTTACCGTCAAACGGCCCTCGACAGGAAAACAGTACCGAACGCTTTTGGCGAAGGACTTGCGACAGGAGTTTCGCACCAAAGACATGCTCACGTCCATGGGCATTTACGCGCTGCTTGTGCTTGTCGTATACGGTGCCGCGCTCGCCCAAGCCTCGCGCGAGCTGGACATTCTGCATATGAGCGGCGGGCTTCTGTGGGCGCTTATCGTATTCACCTCGCTTCTGGGGCTGAACCGCTCGTTTTCGCACGAGAAGGAACAGGGCTGTTTGGAGGGTATTCTGCTCGTGCCGCTCGATCGCTCGGTCGTATTCTTGGCGAAGGCCACGTCGAATTTGCTGTTTCTGGCGGCAGTAGAGGTTATAGCGGTTCCGCTGTTCTACTTCTTCTTCATGACCACCACGACGCCTGCGGAAAGCTTCGGGCTTATCGTGGCGCCGCTTTTGGCAGGCACGGTGGGCGTGGCCGGCGTGGGCACGCTGCTTTCCACCATCACCATCAACACGCGCGGGAAAGACGTTATGCTCGCGGTGCTGTTCATACCGCTTATCTTCCCGCTTTTGTACGCCTGCGTTTCGGCAACGACCGCTGTTATCGTGGGGGCCGACGGCTTCATGGACACGTTCGTTCCCTCGCTCGCCTTGGCGGGCGGCTACGATGTGATCATGATCCTGGTATCATGGGTTTTATACGACTTCGTCGTAAGCGCATAAGGGAAGGAGCGTTATGGTTGAGAAGGTGAAGGAAAAAGGGCTGAAACTGCCCGAGGCGGGGCAGTGGCCCGACAAGGTTGCGCCTGTGGTGCTCGTTTTGGGCATCGTGTTCAGCACGGTCGGGTTTCTCATGGCGTTTCTCTACGCCGGCCCGGTGGGCGGCGCGAGTGTGAGCGGTGCGGAGGTCATAGGCGGACAAGTGGTGGCAAACAAGCTGCTCATTTCGCAGAAGATCTTCTACTTCCATATGCCGGTGGCGCTTGTGTCGTTCGTGGCGCTTGCGTTCGCCGCATATTACGGGATACGGCTTCTTGCCAGCAGGAACCAGCGCTTCGACACGTGTTCGCGCATCTGCATGGAAATATCCCTGCTTTTCGTGGCGTGCACTATGATAACGGGCGACTTGTGGACGCGTTTTGAATGGGGCATTTGGTGGACATGGGATCCGCGCTTGACTACTTACCTCATTCTCATGCTCGTGGTTATCGCGTACTTTGTTCTGCGCAATGCCGTAGACGATGCCGAGCGCCGCGCTCGATACGGTGCGGTCGTTTCCATCGTGGCGCTCATCGATGTGCCCATCTGCTTCATGATCACGCGTCTTGTTCCCGCAAGCGTCCATCCCGTGGTGCTGCGCGAGGGCGGCATGTCCGCCGATATGGCGCTGACGCTTGTGGTGTGCCTTGCTGGCTTGTCGATGATAGGCTTTTGCCTGTACCGTCTGCGCTTTCGCCAAGTGCGCATGTCAGAGCGCGTCCAAGCCATGAAAGACGAGCTTGACGATATGAACGAACGAGGAATAGTTGGCTAGAAAGAAAGGTGATTTGCCATGAACCCTGTTCTTGTTGAGATCTACAGCACGGTTGTTCCGTCCATGCCCTATCTTATCGCGGCGTATGCGCTTATCTGGGTGGCGCTGTTCGTGTACGTGTTCATGATCGTGCGCGGCTTCAAGAAGACCGAGGCGCAGATGGCGGTTCTGGAGGAGGCCTTGGCCGAGCGCAGCTCGCAAAAGAAAGAGGTTCTCTCGTGAAGGCGCTTATTCCTGCTGCCGGGCTCGGCACGCGTTTTTTGCCGGCCACGAAAGCCCAACCGAAAGAGATGCTTTTGGTGGTTGACCGGCCCGCTATTCAGTACGTAGTCGAAGAGGGGCTTGCCTCTGCGGCCGACGAGGTGGTTATCATCAACAGCCGCGAGAAGAAGGCCATCGAGGACCATTTTTCCCCGGCGCCCGAACTGGTGACCCTCTTGCGGTCGCGCGGCAAAGATGCGTATGCCGACGCCGTGGAAAAGGTGGGCGGCTACAACGTAAGCTACGTTTACCAGGACGAAGCGCTGGGCTTGGGGCATGCCGTGCATTGCGCCGCCGAAAAGACCGCAGGCGAGCCGTTCTACGTGCTTCTGGGCGATGTGCTGGTGCCGGACAACGACATGCTGCCGCGCATGCAGGAGGTCTCCGACGCGCATGGCGGCGCAAGCGTCATCGCCGTCATGCCCGTGTCCGACGAGGAGGTGAGCCGTTTCGGCGTCATCGCCGGCGCGGTGGTTGCCGAAGGCGTATGGAGGGTGGACTCGCTGGTGGAGAAGCCGGCGCCCGAAGATGCCCCCTCCAATTTGGCCGTGTTCGGCCGTTACCTTTTAAGCCCCCGCGTTATGGGGCTGCTCGCCGATGTGAAGCCCGGCGTGGGCGGCGAAATCCAGCTGACCGATGCGCTCGATGCTGTGCTCAAGGAAGAGGAAATGTACGCGCTTGTGGTTGACCCCGCAGACGGTTTCGACACCGGCACCATAGAAAGCTGGCTTGAAACCAACAACATCCTGTACCGGCGCGCGCGCAAGTAACCATTCGCCTGTCCGCAGACAAGGCACCAAGCAAACGGCTTCTCCTGCGGGCGTAGGTTGCTTTTTGCGGTGCAGGCTGGCGTTAGGAGATTTCGAAAGCAGGTATATCACGGCCGACGTTCTATCGGTTGTTCAACGACAAGTACGACGTGTTTAACTGGTATCTGCGTATCTCCATGC
>JAEYEL010000199.1 GCA_023403475.1 Actinomycetes bacterium | reverse complement strand
CGGCAGGATTTCGGCCTCGCGCTGCGAAAGCCCCGCCTCGCGCGTAAGCCGCGCGCACGCTTCCCCGAACCGATCAACATCGCGCACTGCCATAGAAAGGTCTCGGAAATCGCGCTCGGTGAAGAGGAACAGGTAGGAGAACAGCGCCGCCAGGCCCGCGCACGCCACCACGATGTAGGGCGTCTGGGAGCTTCTTGCGGCAATTTCCATCACGTTGCCGAAAACGATGCCCGCCATTTCGCCCGCGAACAGGGCCGCGAAACCGCTCGCAAAGGAAACGGCTGCGTCGCGACCCGATATATGACCCATGACCAGGAACAACGATATGAGCACGGTCGAAAGCCCCAAGTATCCCGCCAGCACGATGGCCTCGCCCGGCACGCCGAAGTCGCCTAGCACCGGCACGAACAGAAAGCCGGCCATCATGAGCAGAACCGCCAAACGATAGGAATCGTCAAGAGGGCCGCTCTCTTCGAAGGAAGGTTCGCCGCGCAAGAAGCGCAGGAAACGCATCTGCTCTTCGGCGCTTTGCGACGAACCTACGCTGAAAAGCTGCAGAGCGGCCAAGCAGAACAGCACGAACAAGAACAAAGTTACGGGAAACGTCGGGGTCGTTTCCATGCCGGGGTCGGATCCATAGGTTTCCATGAAACCCGTCGCAAGGCCGAAAACCGTCGTGCCGGCCAGTATCTTGAGAGAAAGGCGCGACGCCTTGCGCACAGAGGCGCCGACCGATTGCGCAGGCGCGTCATCTTGCATCGCACCCGCAAGGTGGCGAAGCGAAAGCGCGCTGCCCACTGGCAAAATGCCCAATGCAAGCTTAGCCTCGTCAAAGGGAACGCAGGCGAACGCGAAGCACACCGCCGCAGCAAGCGCCGACCCTATGAACACTTCGGGCACCGAGCGCGCAATGGGAAACCGCCCGAGAGCGCGGCCCCAAGCTGCGAGCATGAAGCCCGAGGGAACGCCGAGAACGGCGCATTCCGCCACCGTGTGGAAAATCGAGCTGTCGGCAAGGAAAAAGGGCAGAAGCGATCCTGTTACCATAAGAGCCGCATAACCCAAAAGCAGCGGACGGGCGAGCAGGGCGTTTCGCGTCGATGGGCCTGCAATGCGCAAAACGGTGAACGAAACTATCATGAAAAGAAGCGTCCCGAAAAGCTCGGCACGTTCGAACATCGAGTGTCCCACGGGAAACGCTTGGTTGAACCCAAGGTAGAACAATGAGAAAACGAAGCCTTGGTTGCAGGCGAATCCGAGTATCGCTGTTCGCGCCAACCGCGCATCCGTATGGCGAGCCCGCCGCATGACCATGCTCCTTCCCTGTTCGGCAATGCCCACATGATACCAGCAGGAAGGTCACGACCGCGAAACAAGCACAAACGGCGGGTTCTCTATCGACGAGGGGCTTTCTTAGAAGCCCCTCCGAACAAACCTTATTCGATGTCTTGCCGGCTACGCGCTTGCCTTCACGGCCTTCTTCACGCGTTTCTTCGTCGGGGCGGGCTCCTCTTCGGCATCGCCCGTCGCTTCGATGGCCTTCATGAAAGGCGCACCTTCGGCGTCTTCGGCATCTTCGGCATCCGCGTCTATCGCCTCGGCCTTCTTCTCGCCGCCACCTATGCCCTCGCGCAGGTTCTTCACGGTCTTTCCCAAGGCCGAACCCAGCTTGGGAAGGTTCTTCGGGCCGAAGATGAGCAGGATGACGCACAGGATGATGATAAGCTCCGGCATGCCCATTCCGAATATTTTCATAGCGTAAACTCCTTTGCAAGCGTACTTCGTCTCACTCGTCGTACTCTGCCGTACTTCGGCGCATCCTTTACAAGCGTGCCCTGCTGTACCCAGCCGTACTCCGTCTTTCCGCAGGCGCAGTATGCTGAAAAGCGGCGGTTTTCGCCATCATGCAAACGGAGTATTTCGAAAAACCGGCATGCCTTCCCTTATCGGGCAAACAGATGAGGGCGCGTTTCCCCACATGAGAAGCTAGGATCAAGCATCTTGCAGCTGCACCTTCAATCGGGGCATGCGTTTTGCGGCCAAACGCCTTTTCACAAACCCTTCACCGAACGACGGCGCCGCTCCGAATCACAGTGGAGATTCGCATGCTCCAAGGCTATAAGGTCGAGCTTCGCCATAACGACATCCTCCACTTCGAAAGCGAAGGGAGCCAAAGCATCGTCTTGGTAGACCGTGCGCAGATAGCCGCCGCACTCGTCGCAGGTTGCAATGCGGTGGGCATCGTCCCCTTCTATGTTGAAGTAGTGCAGATGCGACTGGTTTTGCGTGCCGCAACGCGCGCAGCGCACGCGCTCGAACTCCCAGGCCGCACCGCACTGCGGGCACCACAGCTCCTTGCCGCGTCCGTCCGAGCTTTTGGTCACGCCCACGCGCGCCGCCCCGGGTGCGCCGCCGCATACGGGGCACGAAAGCGGGCGGACCTCGTTTTCCAAAACCCGCGCGCAGACATCTGCAGCAGATGCCGCCGAAGCGTCGATCAGCGCGCGCAGCGCGAGGGAGGCAGCCAACGTGCCAAGGCGCATCGCACGCTCGTCAAGGCCGTCGTCTTCCAAGATGCCTTCGATGGCAGACACCCAAGTCGAAGGATTTTCGCCCGCCAGGGAAACGTCGCTTGCCTTCACGCTACGTTCCCAGTCGCACGTGCGCAACGCTTCTGCCAGCTCCTGGGAATATCCGCCGTGCCCCGCCATGCAGAAGGCTATTTTTTCTACCGTCTTGCCCAGAAGAGGGCCGTCCACCGGCGCAGGGGCGACGAAAAAAGCGGTTTTTCCTGCCCGCAAAGCCTCCTTCAGGCAGGCAGGCTCGGGTGGCGCGTAAGTGCCGTCCTGCTCGATAGCGCTTTCCTTTGCCGCCTCGTCCATCACGCCCCACAACCTGCGGAAAAACGCAAGCCGTGCGTTGTCGCCGTCGTCGAGATGGTTCGCGTACGCGGATATGGCCGCGTCGATACGTTTGAGGTTCATGCTTCCTCGCTTTCCTCGTCTTGCTTCGGGTGGACCCCGCGCCCGCTCAAAAGCAGAGGGGCCGCGGCGTTAAGCTGCGACCCCTTATCTGAACTCTTCATGCGTCAAAGCTGCAAGGTTCGCGGCGAGCGCGCTCGCAAGTCCGCCGTCATTCTATCAATCGCGCAGCCTTGCCGGCAAACGTTTCTCCGAAGCTTCCCCGAAAATTCGGTGAAGCAAATCGACGGCTAGCGCGCGAAGAGGGCCATCCACTTCTTGTCGTCGGAACCCCACGAATGGAACAGGTTCTTCGCAATGTGGGCCACGCCCTTGGGCGCGGCGATGGCGCTTATGAGGGGCACCACGACGAAGATGATGCCTAACACGCGGTGCGCCATGCGAATATTTCCTTTTTGGAGATTGGCTTTGCGTTGGTCTCAGCCGCTCTCATAAGCTAAAATGGTTTCTATCGTCTGCGAAGCGCGGGCGATGCGGAACTGCTTTCATTGGAGATGGAAGGATTCCTGGTGGATCCCGCGGCCTTCAAAGCCGTTGCGGGGCGCGCAGAACGTCTCGGGTGCGTTCGATTCGCACGCATCTCCGCCACTCTTTCGACAACCGATCTGTTTCTTGCTGGGAAATCGAAGGCCGCCCCGTATTCGAAGCGGACGTGCGGTCAAACGAATCCGAATCTGCTGCGTTCAAGGCGGTGATCACAGATTGTCGCGAACCCAGGCGATATTCGATTTCACCGTGGCCACGAGCTCTTCCACGTCGTCGAACTTGCGCATGGGGCGCAGCCAATGGCGAAACTCGACGGTGATGGACTGGCCGTACAGATCGGCGTCGAAATCGAGGAGGTGGGCTTCGCAGGTGGCCGTCGAGGCGTCGGCGAACGTTGCGGGAACGCCGACGTTGACGGCGGCCTTGTAGCGCTCGCCGTCCACTTCCGCCCATGCGGCGTACACGCCGTCGCCAATGGCACGTAACTGGTCGGGGATGTGTAGGTTCGCGGTCTTGAAGCCGAACGCGCGCCCTTCCCCGCGGCCTTGCTCCACCGTTCCCGAAACCTCGTAAGGCCGGCCGAGAAGACGAGAAGCCTCCTCCACCTTCCCCTCGGAAAGAAGCAGCCTGATGCGCGTCGCCGTGATGGGTTGCCCATCTGCCGCCTTCAGATCATGAGCCACGACCAACATGTCGCGCACACGCCCCCACCCTTCAAGTTCGCGCACGGTTCCTAAAGCTCTGGAGCCGAAACGGAAATCGCAACCGACGTGCAGAAACGCCGGGGGCGTTCCGTCGAAGGTCTTCTCCAGAAACGACATCGGGTCAAGGGCGGCGAACGCACGCGTGAACGGGAGGACGACCACGACATCGACGCCGGCCTCCCCCAGTGCGCAGATTCTCCGCTCGTTCGTCATGAGCTTCTTCAGGCGCTCGGCGTGGAACACTTCGTCCGGATCTCTGTCGAACGTGAGCGCAATCGAGACGCCGCCCGCATCGTGCGCATACGCCCGCGCCTGCCCAAGCAGATAGCGATGCCCCTCGTGAACGCCGTCGAACACGCCGAACGCGCACGAAGCGCCAGAAAACAGGCGCCTATCGAAGCCTCCATCGACCCTATATACTTCCGCCACGAGCCACCCCTGTCTGAAAAACGCACCGCGATCTATAGCAGTTGCCTTCCCCGTCGTACTCATAGATGCCGCACAGCCTGTTTCGAGCTATGAAGGACACAAGCTCGCCATCGTAAGGCGCTGCGGCGCTTTCGCAGATGCCCGCCGTACAGGCGCACAGATCCGCCGCCTCGCCCGAGCGCCTTCTCTCGAAGAGCGCGACTTCCGCACAGGCCAAGGCAGCGCCGTTGCAACAGGACCGCTCCTGCCTGTCGTTAAGAAACGCCATGCGAAAACCCAGCAGACGCACCGGATCGAGCGCCGCATCTTCCCGCAACCGCTCAAGCGCAGAAAGGCTTACGCATTCCTCGATGCCGAGTTTTCCCGTCCTCATGCGCCGCAGCGCCGCCACATGCGCCGGCGTTCCCACGGCTGCGCCAACGTCGCGGGCAAGCGAGCGGATGTAGGTTCCCTTCGATACATAAAACGACACGTCCCACGCCGGCTCTTCGTTCGGGGCGAGGCCGAACACGCCTTCCAATCGGGCATCGTAGATTTCGATGTCGCGCGGCGCAAGGTCGATGATGCGCCCTTTGCGCGCCGCGTCGCACGCCTTCACGCCGCCTATCTTGATGGCGGAATACACGGGCGGCATCTGCCTGTGCTTGCCGACAAGCGAGGCCACGAAGCTTTGCGCAAAGACGGGGTCGAGCACCTCGTCGGGAACAGGCCCTGTGCGCAGCACCTCGCCTTCCGCGTCGTCGGTCGATGTTGCCGCGCCGAACGCAATGCGCACCGTATAGCGCTTGTCGTGCTCGACAAGAAACGCCGCAAGGCGCGTTGCCGGGCCTACGCACACGGGAAGCACTCCCGAAGCAAGCGGATCGAGCGTGCCGGTATGCCCAACCCGCTTCTCGCCGAAGATAGCGCGGCACCTGTTCACCACATCGTGCGAACTCATGCCCGCAGGCTTGTCCACGCCCACGACAAGCGACAGGCCGGAAGCCCCCCGTTTCACGAAACCGCGCCCCCCTTGCCTGATGCGGCAACTTCGAGCGCATCGGCGTGCGAAGCACGGCTTTCCGAATCCGTCGGTTTCTCGGCGGAAAGGCGGTCGTCGAGCAGACCTTCCACAAGCTGGACAGCATGCGCAAGAGAGCCTTCCACGGTAAAGCCGGCAGCGGCTTTGTGCCCGCCCCCGCCGAACGTGCGGGCAAGCGCCGCAACGTCGGTCTCGTCCTTTGCGCGGAAGCTTCCGCGTACGGCGTCTTCCTGTTCGCGGAGCATGCACGCAACACGCACGCCCGAAAGCGAGCGCAGAACGTCTATCAGGGGCTCGGCATCGTTCTTGTTCGCGCTGCATTCAATGAAATCGCCAAGGGAAAGCCAGCTGAGAGCAACTTTCCCATCGCAGCGCAGGCGCATGCGCTTAATGGCGCGCGCCTCCAAGAGCACGGACGCGAGCGTTCGGTTTTGGTAGACCTGACGGGCAATGCGCGCGGCATCCGCGCCCGCCTTCACCATCTCGGCTGCGGCGGCAAGCGCTGCTGCGGAGGTGTTCTGATATTGAAAGCGCCCCGTGTCGGTCACAAGCCCGGTGTAGGCGCACGTGGCAAGCTCAGGTGTGGGAGAGACGCCCATGAGGCGAACCAGCTTCCACACTATCTCGGCCGTGGCCGCCGCATCGGGATCCACGTAGTTCAGGTCGGACACCGTCGCAGGTGCGGCGTGATGATCGATCGTCACGGTCAGGCGGGCTTCCTCATGCAGCCGCGCCGCGTCGCCCATGCGCTCCGTCGTGGGCACGTCGACGGCCACGAACGTGTCGAGAGGCCCGTCGTAGGAACACGCGGGAACAATTTCCTCCATTCCCGGAAGAAACGCCAAGCCGCAGTCGTAAACCCCGTCGGTCGCGAACACGCACCGCACGCGCTTTCCCAAGCTGCGAAGAGCACACGCAAGCGCAAGCTGCGAACCAAGGCAGTCGCCGTCGGGGCTCACGTGCCCGCAGATAACGAAGTCGTTCCCTTTTTGCAGCTCCGCCGCAATACGCTCAAGGTCGCTTTGTGCCAACGCCTCTCACTCCCCGCAGCCTTCGCGATTGCGTGTTTCGTCGGCGGCATTCGCCCCGCCGTCTTCCCCCGCTGCGGTGCCCTCGTCGTGCAGCTTGCGCTCACGCACAAGGGCGCTCGCTATGCGCTCGGCCTGATCGACGCTCGTGTCGAGCAGAAACCGCAGTTCGGGAGACACACGCCACGAAAGCTTTTTCGCCATAAGCGATCGGATGCGCCCCGCCGCCTTCTGAAAGGCGGCCGCTGCCTCCTCGTAACGACCCTTGTCGGTTGTGTAGAATACGTTGCAGACGCTGCGGTCGAAGCTTACCTCACAGCCGGTAATAGTGACAAGCCGCAGGCGCGGATCCGATATCTCGAAAAGCAAGATGCCCGCTATCACCTCGCGCGCCTGCTCGTTCACCTTGCGGCTCGAAGAGCTTTGTTTCATGATGCATGTCCTTTCGGACGACGCCCGAAGGCTATTCGGTGCGCTCCACTTCCTTGACCGTGTAGCCTTCTATGGTGTCGCCTATCTTGATGTCTTGGTAACCGCTCACGCCGATGCCGCATTCGTAGCCCTGCTTCACGCTCTTGACGTCGTCTTTGAAGCGGCGAAGCGATGCGATGACGCCCTCGAAGACAACCGTGCCGTCGCGCACGATGCGCACCTTGTCATCGCGTCCTATCTCACCTTCCGTCACATAGCAGCCGGCAATGGTGCCCACCTTCGGAACCTTGAACGTCTCGCGAACCTCGGCGATGCCCGTGTCCTCTTCCACGATATCGGGCGAAAGCAGGCCGACGCGCGCAGCGTTTATGTCTTCTATTGCCTGATAGATGATGCGGTAGAGACGAATGTCGACCTTCTCCTTCTCCGCCTGGCTCTTCGACTTCCCCGTGGGACGCACGTTGAAGCCGATGATGATGGCGTCGGACGCAGCGGCAAGCGTCACGTCGGTCTCCGTGATTCCGCCCACGGCCGAATGCACGATGTTGATGCGCACCTCCGACTGGTCCATCTTCTCGAACGCATCGCGCAGCGCTTCGATGGATCCCTGTACGTCTGCCTTGACGATAAGGTTCAAGTCGGTCTGCTTGCCTTCCTCTATGCGGCTGAACAGGTCGTCCAAGCTCATGTGCGATTTCGTTTCCTGCTCGGCCAGACGCGCCCGCAGCAAGCGTTCCTCGGCCAGCTTGCGCGCATCGCGCTCGTCTTCGAACACGCGGAACTCGTCGCCCGCAACGGGAACGCTGGAAAGACCCAGGATCTCGACAGGGTCGGCAGGGCCTGCCGTATCGACGTGGTTGCCGCGCGGGTCGATGAGCGCCCGCACGCGACCGTACGACGCGCCCGCAACCACCACGTCGCCCGGATGCAGCGTGCCCCGATGGATGAGCACCGTGGCAACAGGGCCGCGTCCCTTATCAAGGTTCGCCTCGATAACGAATCCGGAGGCCAAAGCGTTGGGGTTCGCCTTGAGCTCGAGCACGTCGGCCTGGAGCAAGATGGTCTCGAGCAGGTCGTCTATATGCAGCTTCTGCTTTGCGGAAACCTCGACGAACATGTTCTTGCCGCCCCACTCTTCGGGGATGACGCCGTATTCGGTGAGCTCTTGGCGCACGCGGTCGGGGTTCGCGCCGGGCTTGTCGATCTTGTTGACTGCCACCACGATGGGAACATCCGCCGCCTTGGCGTGGTTGATGGCCTCGATAGTCTGCGGCATAACGCCGTCGTCGGCTGCCACCACGAGCACGATGACATCGGTGACCTGGGCGCCGCGCGCGCGCATGGCCGTGAACGCTTCGTGCCCGGGCGTGTCGATGAACGTTATCTGACGGTCGTCGATATGGACCACCGAAGCGCCTATGTGCTGCGTGATGCCGCCCGCCTCGCTCGCGACCACACCGGTATGGCGTATCGCGTCGAGCAGCGAGGTCTTACCGTGGTCGACATGGCCCATGACCGTGACCACGGGAGGCCGCGGTTTCAGATCCTCTTCGCTGTCGTGGTACACCACGGCGTATTCTTCTTCAGGGGAAACGACGCGCACCTTGCGACCCATGTCATCGGCTATAAGCTCTACGAGATCGTCTGACATCGACTGCGTGAGCGTGAGCACCTGGCCTAGCATGAACAGGCGCTTGATAACGTCGTTCGGCTGCACGCCCAAAGCTTCTGCGAACTTCGCGACCGTCGCCCCTTGGGGCACTTCCACGACCGAATCGTCGAGCACGAGCTTGGGGTCGAGCCCACGTTCGATGGCCTCCATCTCCATGCGCTCGCGGTTTTCGGCTTCGCGCTTCTCCTTGCGCTTCTTGCGGCGCCCCTCTCCTTCATGCGAAGTTGCGGCGGCAACCGCAGCGCGCGCCTCGGCGAGCACTTTGTCTCGCTGGAGCTTCTCGGCCTGAACCGCCATTTGAGCGTAACGGTCCTCTTGCTTGGGCACTATCGTTTCAAGCTCGGGAACAACCTGAACCGTCGAACGTCCTTTCCTGCCCTTCTTTTCGGGGCACCCCTGCTTGGCGGCGGGCTTGCGACGGGAATCTGCGCTCGGCTGAGCCTGCGCGCCCCTTGAAGAAGCGGAGGCAGCCTGCTGCTTCTGCGCCTCGATGCGCTGCTTTTCCGATTCTATCTGAGAAAGCAGCGCATCGAAGTTGTTCTTGCGCTTCGGCGTGAGAACGGGGGCAGGGCCTTTGTGCGCAGGCGCCGGCTTGGCGGTCTTCTTCGTGCTGCGCTGCCGCAAAGCCTCTTCGACCGCCTGCTTCTTCGCAACCTCGGCCGCTGCCTTCGCGGCGCGGGCGCGAGCGCGGGCTTCCGCCTTCTCGCGCTCCACGCGCTCCTTTTCGCTCTTTATCTGCTCGGCCAAGCTTTGGAACGCCGAGGGAGCCGCCACCTTCTTGTGCTTTTCCGAAGAAGCCTCGACGACGGGTGCCGCTTCGCCGGCCTCGCCGCCTGCGGCCCTGCGGGCACGCTCCTCCTCGCGCAGGGCGCGCTCCTTTTCCACCGCCTCGCGCCGCGCGCGCTCTTCTTCGGCCTTTCTCTCTTCGGCCTCGCGCTGCTCGGCTTCAAGCTTGGCCGCCTCGTCGTCGGCAAGCTTGCCCGCCCGTTGCTTGATCTCGGGCGCAAGGTTCTTGCGGATCTTTACCACGTACGCATCGGCGAGCATGCTGGCATGGCTCTTTGCCGGGATCTTCATCTCGTGCAGCTTGTCGAGCAGATCCTTGCTCGTCATGTCGAACTCTTTCGCCAACTCATGTACACGCATGCTGGCCATATACCACTCCTCAATCTTCCTTCGTACAACGCACGCCGCTTGCCTTCATCTCGTCGGCGATCCGTTCGTAATCCTGCTCGCTCAGCCGACATCTCAGAGCACGCCCGAGCTTTCCCGTTCTGCATGCGGCGTTAAAGCACGTGGAAGAGCATAGATACGCTCCCCTGCCAGGAACCCTTCCGGTGACGTCGAAGGAAACGGGCGCTTCCGAAGGGCGCACGATGCGCAGCAGGTCGCCTTTGCGCGCCTGCCTTCCGCACGCGATGCAGCTTCTCAGCCCTTTTCCCGACTCGCTTGTCATATCCCCGAAAACGTCCTTCCCGTTGCGCCCTATCGCTCGCCGTTCTCTTCCTGATCGGCGTGCACGCCGCAATAGCGGCTGTTCGGCCGAGCGTAGTTACGGCAGCGGGTTCCGTCTTCCGCCGTGTACGCGCACACCTGGTTCTCGTCGGCCTCGCGCACGACCTCCTCGTCGATGAGCACGTTCTCGGTCACCAAGGGCTCTCCGGCAAAGCTCGCGCTCTTGATGTCGATGTGCCAGCCGGTCAGCCGCGCCGCCAAGCGCGCGTTCTGGCCTTCCTTGCCGATGGCGAGCGAAAGCTGGTCGTCGGGAACCACCACGGTGGCGTAGTGGTTCTCCTCGTCTATATCCACCCGCGAAACCTTCGCCGGCGAAAGCGCGTTGGCCACGTAGCGCGCCGGATCCTCGTTCCATTGTATAACGTCCACGCGCTCGTTGCGCAACTCTTCGACGACCATACGAACCCGGCTGCCTTTCGGCCCCACGCAGGCTCCTACCGGGTCGAGGTTCGTCTCGCGCGAAGCCACCGCTATCTTGGAGCGCGCGCCCGGCTCGCGGGCGATGGACTTTATCTCCACCATGCCGTCGTATATTTCCGGCACCTCTATTTCGAAGAGCCGGCGAATGAGGTCGGGATGCGTACGAGAGACGACGATGGAGGGACGCGCCTGATCGCCGCGCATTTTGGGCGCGTCGGAATTCGGGTCGCGCACGTCTATGATGAGCACCTTCAGACGCTGGTTGTGGCGATAGTGCTCGTTGGCGGGGCGCTCGTTGCGTTCGTTGGGGAAACGCTTCGTGTCGTAATGGGGAAGCTCCGCCTCGACGCCGTCGCGAATTTTGATGATGGTGAAATCGGGCGTTCCCTGCAGCACCGTGCCGGTCACCAAATCGCCCACGCGGTTGGAAAATTCCTGGTAGATAGATTGGCGACCCGCCTCGCGCACGATGGAGGCGATGACGCCCTTTGCGTTTTGCGCTGCGATGCGGCTTACGTCGGCGGGCGTGACGTCGCGCTCTTCGAACTCGGAGTACTCGCCGGTTTCCTCGTCGGGCTCGCCTTTCGGAACGAGTTCGTACACGTAGATGTGCCCCGTCTGCCTGTCGATGGTGACGCGCGCGTCCCATTCAAGGTCCAAGATGCGCTCGTAACTTCGGGCAAGCGACTGCTCCAAGCGCTCTATCAGGTAGAATTCGTCTATCTTCCGCTCATGCGCCAAGGCCTGCAACGCCTCTATCAATTCCGATGTAGCCACTTCCCTGCTTCCTTTCCTATGAGCTTTTCGAGTTGAAATCGATAACGCCCTTCACATGGGCCCGCTTTATGTTCGCATAGGGAATGCGCACCTGCGCCCCGTCCACGTCGATGAGCACGGTTTCGCCTTCCGTGCCGGCTAAAGTTCCCGCAAAGGAGCTTCTGCCCTCAAAGGGGCTTATCGTCTTTATCACCGCAGCCTCGCCGGCAAAACGCTCAAAATGCTCGAGGGTGCGCAAGGGCCTATCGATGCCGGGCGAGGAAACCTCAAGCATGTAGGCGCCGGGGAACGGGTCGAGCGCGTCCATGATGTCGTTGATCCACGCCTGCGCCGACGAAAGCTCATCGAAGCTCACGCCGTCTTTCGTGTCGATGTACACGCGTATGGTGGGGGCTTTCTTCGCGCCCGTCACTTCGAGCGTGACAATTTCCACGCCCTCCTCGCGCGCTCGCGGCTCGAGCGCGTCGAGCAGTTTTTGTTCCTTTGCAGTGAGCACGCCCGCCTCCTGTCCGAATCTGCGCAACATTCCAAGCATTCCCGCGACGTGCGCACGCCCTTTTTTCCGACAAGAACCCTCGTCGGAAAAGGCTCCTTCGCCTAACAAACAAAGAAAGCGGGAACAAGCCCACTTTCTCCATAAGCGAAAGTATGTAACACGCTGCCGCATGTCGGATACATGTATACCACACAAACCCACCGATTGGCTAGCCCTTCACCCTCACCTCCCGCAACTTCCCCACATTTCGCAGGGGAAATCCCGCGCCGAAGGGACACACCGAGCGTGCCATTAGGTGTGTCCCTTCGGCACGCTCGGCACGCGGGTATGCTGTTATGAAGCCGCCACCATTTCGGCGGCCATTTCGCGCAGTTTGAACTTCTGAACCTTCATGGAAGGGGTCATGGGGAAGTCGTCCACGAAGAAGACGCGCTTGGGCACCTTGTAGCGGGCGATGCGCGGAATAGCCCACTCGCGCACGTCGGCCTCGGTCATGCCCTCGTAGCCGGGACGCACGCGAATAAACGCCACCACTATCTCGCCGTACTTCGCATCGGGCGCACCCACCACCTGGGCGTCGAGTACTCCGGGCATGGTGAGCAGGAAGTTTTCCAGCTCAAGCGGATAGATGTTCTCGCCGCCGCGGATGATCATGTCCTTGATGCGCCCCGTCACGCGATAGTAACCGTCGGCGTCCACCATGCCCAGGTCGCCGGAGTGCAGATACCCGTTCTCGTCGATCGCCTCGGCCGTGGCCTCGGGCATCTTGTAGTAGCCCTTCATGACGTTGTAGCCCTTGCAGCACAGCTCGCCCGGCTCGCCAACTCCGCAGATATGGCCGTCCGCAGGGTCGATAACGCGCACGTCGACCGGCGGATGCTTCTTGCCCACCGTTTCGCATTTATGCTCGATACCATCCTCGGCGGAAGTCTGCGTGAACACGGGACTCGTTTCCGTGAGACCGTAGCAGATGGTGATCTCGCGCATGTTCATCTTGTCCATGACCTCGCGCATGGTCTCGGGCGGACACGGGCTTCCCGCCATGATGCCCGTCCGCAGGCTCGAAAGATCGAACGTGTCGAAATCGGGGTGGTTGAGCTCGGCGATGAACATGGTGGGCACGCCGTAGACCGCCGTGGCGCGCTCTTTGTGGATGGCCTGCAAAACCAGCTCGGCGTTGAACTCCTCCACGATTATCATGGTCGAGCGGTGCGTGAGGCACGCCATGACGCCGAGCACGCAGCCGAAGCAATGGAAGAAGGGCACCGGCAGCGTCACGCGGTCGGCGGCGGTGAGCTTTTGGCCTTCGCCGATGTAGAAGCCGTTGTTCAAAATGTTGCGGTGCGTGAGCATGACGCCTTTCGGAAAGCCCGTGGTGCCAGAGGTGTACTGCATCATGACCACGCTGTTGTTGTCAAAATGCTCTTCAGCGTCGAAAAGCGCGCTTTCGGGCACGTGGCTTCCAAGAAGCACCAGTTCGGGAACGCTGTAGAAGCCGCGATGCTTTTCAGGCCCCATGTAGATGAGGTTTTTGAGGCACGGGTAGGTTTCGGAATTCAGGTAGCCGCGTTGCTGTTCGAGCGATTCGGGCACAAGATCACGGATTATCTGCAGGTAATCCACGTCGCGATAGGCGTCGATGACGCAAAGCGCCTTCATATCCGACTGCTTGAGCACGTAGTCGAGCTCATGGCTTTTATACACCGGGTTCACCGTGACCATGACCACGCCTATCTTGGCCGTGGCGTACATGAACGTGAGCCAGTCGGGAATGTTGCGCGCCCATACGCCCAGATGATCGCCCGGCTCCATGCCGATGGCGAGCAAGCCCCGCGCCAGGTTGTCGGTACGCTCGTCGAAATCCTTATACGTCCAGCGCAGATCGCGGTCGGGATACACCACGAACTCATGGTCGGGCTCTTTTGCCACCTGATCGCGGAAGTAGCGCCCGATGGTCTTTTCGGAATGAAGCGGATAGTTCTGATCGCCCGGCACGGGCGTTGAAGAGGTTGATGGTATGTCTGGCATGTTGTTCCTTTTCAACCTAAAGAGGCGTGTACACGCAGGCCAGGAACTTGGCGCTCTGGCCGTCGTAGGCACGCACCTGATGCGGCACGATGGAATCGTAGTAGATGCTCTCGCCCGGGTGCAGCACGTAGATTTCCTTGCCGTACTCTATCTCGATGCAGCCTTCCATGCCAAAGAGCCACTCCTCGCCCTCATGTCCCACAAGCTCATGGTCGGTTTCGCCGGAAGGCGTGACGGTTATGATGAACGGATCCATATGGCGCGAGGGACGCCCGGCCGCCAAGCTGAAGTAGCGCAAATCACCGCCCGAAGAAGTCTGCAGCGTCTTCAGGCGCTCGACCTCTTCCATCTGCTCGCTATCAATGTAGGCAGGGCCTAGGTTCTCATCGTCATCCATAAGGGTGCCCAATCGCACGCCAAGCGCGCGCGTGATGCGAATAAGCGGCGCGAGCGATGCGGGCACTTCCCCACCTTCGAGCTCTTCTATGACCGAGACTTCGCAGCTGCAACGCTCGGCGAGCTCTTCCCTCGTCAGGTGGTGCGCCGTGCGCAGCGTCTCGATTTTCCTACCCAGCTTGTTTTCGTGTTCCATGGCAAATCCCAACTCTGCTGCTCTGTATAACGCCCCGATGGTATCAGAACGAACGAGCGGGCGGCAGCACGACCCCAAGAACAACAAGTTACTTGCACAGATCGCTCAACGGAGAGTCGGGCGACGGCGCCGGAGGTGCTGGCGGCACAGGGTGCCGGAAGCGCCGGCGGCGC
>JAEYEL010000171.1 GCA_023403475.1 Actinomycetes bacterium | reverse complement strand
CGCTCCAAGCGCCTCGCGATCGCCCCGTAGGTCGTCGTCTGCCCGTAGGGAATGTCGAGCATGGCCTCGCGCACGCGCATCTGGAAGTCGGTCGCGCGCGCCGCGAGCGTCAGCGTGCCGATAAGAGGGGTTCTGCATTCCGTGAAGTGCACGCCTTCTCTCCTTTCAGCTCGTGCGCATCTTCCGCTTGAAGAGGTGCTGCCTCGTCAACTTTGGCCGTTCACTAATTCAATAATATCCTGCTTACTATGCACCCCCATCTTTCTGTAGCAGCTTTTAGTGTGAGTTTGCACAGTGCTTATGGAAATGCAAAGAGATTCCGATATCCAGCGAGAGCTGTACCCTTTGGCGACGAGTCCGAAAATCTCGTGCTCCCGTTTCGAAAGGCCATAGGCGTTTGCCAACGAGTCGCACTTTTCCTCGAAGTCACTCACAGCCTTGACGGGAGCAGACCCCTCCTTCCGACTTGACGCTTTTACCCTCGACAGCAGAATCACTTTGAGTACCAAAAAGCTCAGTGAAAGAAGGAAGAACAGAGCAAGCAACACTTTGTAAAACACGCTTGCTGCGTAAACACCGAAAAAGGGTATGGCATAGGGCACAACCAAATTGATTATGAAGCTTGACGTGGTTTGCAAAAGCGAAAAGAACGCGAAAGCGGCTACGGGACTCGTCCCAGCTTGCGTTGTTGCGTGCAGCAGCGTAATCCATAGAAGAAGCTCGAAACAAAGTCTTGAGCTTGCAATCAAGTCAACTCCGAGTGAAATCCATTCCGTATCCAGCAGAGCCGAAAAAAGAAACATCGCAATAAACGCGAGAATCCCTATTGCCTCCGTAACCAAAACAACCTCTTTCCTATTTGGCAGAAAGGCGAGACAGGCAAAGAGAACCAGGCAGAAACACGCTAACATCAAATGGGTTTCTATGTACACCGGGGTGATCGAGCTGAGCAACGACCCTGTGAAATTACTTCCCAGCATGCCGCTGCAAGCAAGATACACAATAGACAAGTAGACGAAATTCGCCTTCGAGGGACCATTCAGCCATGTCCAACGAGAGGAAGCGCAATCAACCGCGCAATCAACCCTTAAAGAATTTCCCCTAAAGAAAAGAAGGAGCAGCGACGAGAACGTAAGAATGGGGCAGGCGAACATATAGAGGTTTTCCGATACGAACGGAAAGGACGATCCGAGCGAGAACAGTGCCGAAACAAGAAACGACAGAGCAAGAAGAATCCCCTTCTGTTTTCCGTTCAGATTTGCCGAAGCCGCTACAACCGCCCAGGAAACCGTCGCAAATACCGTGCCGCCCGAAAAGGCAAACACCCCCAAGAGGCAAACGGCAGGAGAAGCCATCGCAAAAAATCGCAACGCTGCAATCCCAAGCACGGCCATGGCAAAGATCCCTATCGCTATCCCATCCTTGGCGAAAATCCGCTTTTCGACTGCACGAGGAAAGAGCAGAGAGAGCAACGCCAATACAAACGATGCCAAGAGAAAAAAGACGTAATAAGGTTCTATGCCCTGTTTGCCAAGCAGCGCATTTCCGAACAGCAGACCGAAGTACGACCGCCGAGACAAGTTAAGATAAGCTGCCATGCCGAAGATGAAAACCAACGAAAACCAAGTCTGCTTTGTGAATCTTGCGTTCCGATGCATGCGTTTTGCTTTCTCGTTTCGCGGTAAAGGCACATTCCTTCTCGATGCCAACCTCCCCATTGACCTTTGCGCTGAGTACATACTAGCATAATTTCCCCGCCCTTACTCATCCCCTTTCCCCAAAAGAGCCTAAGCGAAAGCGAATTATCGGAGCGGTCGCATAATTCCCCACATTTAACGATGCGTAACCAAGACGGTTACCCACAAATATGTGAAGTAAAAGCAGGCGCTTTATCCTATGATCGCCTTCAATGGCACGGTCATTTTCCGTAGATGCAACAAACAAAAGGAAGGGAGAAAACATGGGTGCTATCGATTTTAATCTATCAAGACGCGGCTTTATGAAGGCGGCGATAGCAACGGGCGCAGCTGCTGCAACAGTAGGCCTTGCAGGTTGCTCTCAGCCCGCAAAGAAAACCGACTCAGGCAGCGAGAAGCCAATAGAGGAGAGCGAAGCCGTTGCAAACATCGAACCTATTTCAACTCCAGAGAAATGGGATAAAGAAGCTGATGTTGTAGTGGTTGGCTGCGGGGCCGCCGGGCTGAATGCCTGCGCGCGGGCAAGTGAGCGTGGTGCGAAAACAATCCTCATCGAAAAGGGCGACAACCCTGGAGGATCGGCGAAATATTCGACGGTTGCAGCCGCATATGGGTCGAAATGCCAATACGAAAGCTGTGGTTTCGACCTTAACGACAAAGCGACCTGGGATACCATGTTCGACACTTTGTGGAGCCAGCAAGATTATACCGTCGAAGAGAGGGTCGAGAAAGCGCTTATCAAAAAGTCAGGAGAAATGATCGACTGGATGGGCGATTCTTTGGGTATAGAGTGGCAGGACAGGCATACCACCGAGGAACGCCTGCATGCATTCAGGTATCACATGAAAAAGCAACCGCCGGAATTTCGCCATGTGGGCATTATGGGCTACGTCACTGATGCGCTTGTCGAAAAGGTGCAGGAAATGGGCACCGAGCTCATGCGCAAGACAGAGGTGACCGCCTTAGTGAAGGACGAAGATAGAATAGTCGGCGTTCAAGTGCGGCAAAACGATGAGACTATGTACATAAAGGGGAAATCGGTCGTTCTCTGTGCAGGTGGTATGGCGAACAACCTTGACATGCTTGCAAAATACGTGCCCACGGCCCTTGAGCGCTGCGGTTCCACATGGGACATGTACGGCACGGGCGAAGTTATTCGAATGGGCTGGGGAGCTGGTGCGGATATTGCCGGCCGAGACTCTTTCGACTGCTTTGACGGTGGCATTCCCTATTACGAGCGCGGAACGGGTCCGTGGTACAGGTTCCTTTACAGCGGTGACACGGCGCTCGCAAGAAACCCGTGGCTTTTCGTCAACGACTACGCCGAACAGTTCTGCATGCTCTTCCCCGGCGACCAGTCGTTCTGGAGACCGCGCATCATCCAGTCTCAGCCAAACCACCATGCCTATGTTATCTTTGACGATAGATTCCGTGACACTATATGGACGTTCGGCGAGAGCGGATGTCGCCAGCCCGTTCGTCCGGACGATCCCGGCATCGACTATTTCAAATCGGTGGTTCCTTCAACCAACTGGCTCGATACGGTCGACGAGGCGATCGACCTGGGCGGAATCATGAAAGCCGATACTATAGAAGAGCTTGCCGAAAAAGTTGGCCTTGATCCAAGGAAGCTTAAGGAAACGGTGAGCCACTACAACAAATGCTGCGATGAAGGTCACGACGATCTGTTCGAGCGCGATCCCGCCTACCTTGTTTCGGTAACCCAAGCGCCATTCTACATCATCGAAGTGAAATGCACCCTTGCAGCCACCGACTGTGGATTGCGCGTAGATGAGTACATGCACGTGCTTGACGGACAAGGAAACGCTATTCCAGGCCTGTTCGCAGCTGGGCACACGGCAGGCGGTCTTTCCGGCGAGGAAACGACGGCGAAGGCAAGCACGCTCACAAACTGCGGCTTGGGCTTCACCACAGGATACATAGCAGGAAGCAACGTGGAATTCTAGAAAAAGAGGCCGTCCGCCCGCATTCACAACGCGGGATCGGCTTCCAAAGAAACTCTTAAACCGCCCGCCCTTCTATTTGTGAGGGACGGGCGGTTTTCCTATCTGAAAATGGCCAACAGGTTGATGCCAATGCCGCCGTTTTACCTAAGACCCACTTTGCAGACTCGCGCGCTCAGCTTTTCACGTTTTTACTATCTAGTCCCACGCGCTCCCGGTTAGCTTGCATAACCCGGATAAAAAGATCCCCTTTTGCATGAACGCCGAGCTTATGGTAAATATGGGCTATATGGCTTTTCGCCGTGTTTTGATTTATGCGAAGAGCGTCCGCAACACTATCTAAGCTTGCAAAAGCGAAGCTGGACGGCGGATCGAGCCCAGCTTCAGCTCGCTGGACGACTTACGCCAACACTGATAATGAAACCGCGACGCGCAAGTATCGACGAGCTTTCCCGTATGAGTCTGCGGAAATTAAGCCCCCGGCGAGACGTACCGCTGCGTGGCTCGGTTTTGGAGCAATGGCATTCTGACTGGTAATCAAATCGAAAAGACTGGCTGTTGGGCTGCTCCAGCGATTCGCCTGCTGGCCGTTAGAGGCGCCATTGCTGGATGAGCGCAGCGTTGCTTTGCGTATCGCGTCCCTTTTTCACGTATTCACGCAGATAGGGGATATTGAACATGAGCTCTCCGTGCCCTACTGATATGACGATGCCTTCTCTTAGCATCTTGTCTCTTATTCGACTTGTCTGCTTTGCGGTCTTTCCGAGTCTTTCTGCGATGCCCGACGACCGCGCCACGTGGGCTTCGTCGACCGAATCGGCCATAGCGCAAAGATAGTCGGTTTCGCCCTTGGTCAGCGCATCGACTATAGGGGCAAGTGCGCGCCGTTCGTAAGCAACCAGCGCGAGCGGCGCGGATGCTTTCACGTCATCGGTCGTTATCTTGTAGCGATTGGCCGCCGTAGTTTCGTTGATGCGGGCTATGAGATAATATCCCAGCAATTGTATGACATACGGATGCCCGAGGCTCTTCTCTACAAGAAGAGAAAGCGCGTCGTGATCCAAAGTGAGTCCGCGCACACTGCTCAAGGCGGTTTCGAACGCTTCTCGAGCTTCTTCGGGGGTGAAAAGCCCCAGCTCTACATGCGTTGAACGGCGCATATAAGTGCAGCCCTCGTAATGAACAAGAGCATCATGCGAATAGGGCAAACCCGCCAAAGCGATCATGACATCGTAGCCTTTCCTTGATGCCATTTGGAAAGCTCCGCAGATGAGAGCCATATCTTCTCGTGCAATCTTTTGGATTTCGTCTATGGAAACGAAGATCCCCCGCTTCTCTTTTTCGCAAGCTTCAACGAACAACACTTCGAAATCTGCAGCATCGTAGCGCGTGGTTCGAGATATCGCGCCAGCATGCAGCTTGCCTCCTGAGCCCAGCACGCTCACTTCAATTTCCGGCTCAATGGTTTGAGTTGCCTCGCTGTGGCGTACGAGACTTCTGATGATGGTACTGACGGTGCTTTCTGAGTTAGCGTCGATAGTCTTGCGGCCCGATGCCTTTGCTCGTTGAGAAAGTTGTTCAAGCAGTGCTGTCTTGCCGCAGCCTCTGTTGCCGGTGATTAGCAGTGCGCGGTCTTCACTGCCTTTGTCGAGCATAGCGGCACCGAAGCGTGCGAGGATGCTTTTTCGTCCGAAGAAGAAGTTGGGCTTTCCTCCGAATATAGGAGTGAACGGATTGTCGAACATGGTCTACCTCCAACACTCTACCTTTGCTGGTTACATATTGGTATGATTGCTGCAATATCTGTTAATTCTACAATACGAAATAAATTCTGTCTTTACATTCGGTATCTACAATATATACCAATTCTGCCCCTCCTTTCAATATCTGTCAATTAATAATTGAGTACATTTTCGGAGCAACGATAGGCAACCAACTCAAAGTGAAATTCTGGGAAGGAGGGGATACGGTGTTTCGCGAGGGCGGCAAGACTGGTAAAATAAAGGCTCGTTGCTCGTTGTTTGTCGTTTGGGCATATCGGCGCG
>JAEYEL010000163.1 GCA_023403475.1 Actinomycetes bacterium | reverse complement strand
ACTGGGCGGAGCGCAACACCGAGAGGCTGCTCGCGGAGGTGTCCGCGCTCTCCGCCGCCGTGAAGGCGCTGGCCGAGGCCAAGGGGGCGGACCCCGACGAGGTGGCGGCGAAGGTCGGCGAGGCCGTCAAGGCCAAGCTCGAGGGCATCAGTCTGAGCGTGACCGCGGGCTAGGAGTGCGGACGGTTGGATTAGGTTAGTCAGGTTTAGCCTAGCTTTTAGATTAGTTCAGACTGGTTTTCCAGTCCGTCCCGGCGAGGAGTCGGCCGCCTCGGCGCGCCGAGGTTCCGTGCTCAAAGGTACCATTTGGGGTACCATCAAAGGTACCAACAACGAAAAGAGGTCGGAAATTCGCTTTCCGACCTCGTGTTTTATACTGGCGGAGGCGGTAGGATTCGAACCCACGGTACCTTGCGGCACAACAGTTTTCAAGACTGCCGCCTTCAACCACTCGGCCACGCCTCCGCATGCGGCCTATAAGGATAACACAGAACGCAGAAGAATCGTGCTGCTTTTTCGGATGAGGCTCCTTTATAATAGCGGGCATGACTGGCAAAACAGACAAAGTGGGTTCGGTAGCGAACTCGTCCGCAGACATGCACGGTGCTGCGGGGGCGAACTCGTCCGCAGATGCGCACGATGCTGCGGGTTCGGATGCGGCGGTCGCTCGTGCCGTTGCAGATCCGGTTTCGAGGGCAACCTCGGCTGCGGCTTCGGCGCGGCTTTCCGATAAGGACTACATGCGTTTGGCGTTTGACGAGGCGCGACGTGCGGAATCGCTAGGCGAGGTGCCCATTGGGGCGGTGGTGGTGTACGAGCCTATCGATCCGGCAACGCGCCGCCCGCAAGCGCCCCCGCGCGTCATCGCTCGTGCGTGCAACATGCGCGAGACCACCCGCGACCCGGCGGGGCATGCGGAATTCCTGGCCATGAAGGAGGCTTCTCGCGTGCTTAGCGCATGGCGGCTGACCGACTGCACGGTATACGTGACGCTTGAGCCGTGCATCATGTGCGCGGGGCTTATGCATCAAGCGCGCATAAGCCGTTGCGTGTACGGAGCGCCCGATCCGAAGGCCGGGGCGCTCGGCACGCTGTATTCCGTGAACGAAGATACGCGCCTGAATCATGTCTTCGAAGTGAGGGCAGGCGTGCTGAAAGACGAATGCTCCCAGATTATAAGCACCTTTTTCGCCAACAAGAGGAAGAAATGAACGAACAGAACAACAAGCAGAACGCTAAGCAGAACACCAAGCAGACCGTTATGCAGAACACTATCGAGAAGACAAACGCTGCTGCGGTGAAAGCGGAAGGCCCGGCGGTGGACATGGTGGCCACGGCACGCTCGGTGCAGGAGGCGTCCGCTTCGTGGCAAGACCCTTCCGCGCTTAAAATCGCGGCGCCGGCGAAAGTCAACCTGTTTTTGGGAATAGGGGGGCGACGAGACGACGGCTATCACGAGGCGGTAAGCGTGCTGCACGCTGTTGCCCTGCACGACGTGCTGTACATGCGGCGCACATCGAGCGAGGCGATTCCTGAATCCGCTTTCGAGGCGGGCGAGGCCGCTTTGGCCGGATCGCAAAAAAACATTGCGGTTCGCCTAGCGCTTGCATCGTGTGAAGGGCTTGACCCTCTGCCCGTCGCCTGTGCGGAAAACATTGTGTTTCGCGCTGTCAATGCGCTTGCCTGCGAGCTGGGCATTACGAAGCCCGATTCGCTGGAAATGCGCTTGGAAAAACACATTCCCCATCAAGCCGGGCTGGGCGGCGGCTCATCCGACGCTGCGGCGGCTCTTCTGGGTGCGGCGAAGTTCTGGGGTGTTGCGCCCGGCGATCCTGCGGTGGAAAGGGTCGCGCGCACGCTCGGAAGCGACGTGGCGTTTTTCCTACATGGCGGATGCGCTTACTTCGACGGCGCAGGGGAGCGCTTCGTTCGCGCGCTTGAACCCATGAAGTGCGCGCTTGTGCTCATCAAGCCCGCATCGGGCGTATCGACGGCGGCTGCGTACCAGACTTACGACAAAGACCCGATGCCCGTGGACGAATGTGGCCTTCGTCAAGCGGAAACTGCCGTATGTGCCGCCGACGTTCCCCTGTTCAACAATCTGACGGCGGCATCCGAACAGCTTTTGCCCGAACTTTCCGCAGTAAGGGAGTGGGCGCAATCTCAGCCTGGTGTGACGGATGTGCTTCTGTGCGGCAGCGGGTCGGCGACGTTTGCTATGGTGGACGACTTCGGGCGGGCATGCCGGCTTTCCGCAGCGGCGCAGGCAAGGGGCTTTTGGGCGCGCACCACGCTTCTCGGGTCGCTTAAGGCCGCCATTGTTCCGAAATAGGAAAGTGGTTTCATGGCGAAGTTCTAGGTGGAATGGTACTATATGCGCAAGCGTTGAGAAAAGGAGTAGGATATGGCTTTGATCATTGTTCTGGTAGTTGTGGTTGTGCTGGTTGTTGCGGTCATCGCACTGTACAACAACCTGGTGAAGCTGCGCAACATGGTGGATAACGCGTGGGCTCAGGTCGATGTGCAGTTGCAGCGCCGCTTGGATCTTATCCCCAACTTGGTGGAGACGGTCAAGGGTTATGCGGCGCATGAACGAGGAACGCTCGACGAGGTTACGCAGGCTCGCGCGGCGGTGGCGAACGCCGGGACCCCGGCCGATAAGATGGCCGCCGACAACATGCTCACCGGTGCGCTCAAAAGCCTGTTCGCGGTTGCCGAAGCGTATCCCGATCTGAAGGCGAACGTCAATTTCCAGCAGCTGCAAAGTCAGCTTGCCGAAACGGAAGACAAGATAAGCTACATGCGCCAAAGCTACAACGACACGGTCATGAAGTACAACACGGCTATCCAGACGTTTCCGGCCGTGCTGTTCGCCGGCATGATGGGATTTGCGAAACGTGAGAGCTTCGATGCTGCGGCGGGTTCCGAAGTGGCTCCGAAAGTGCAGTTCTAGCAGGCTGTTTGAGGTTGCGCGTGCCAAGGTTGCACGCGTCGAGATTGCGCCGAAATGGCGTCGAGATTGCTTCGAGATTGCGCCGCATCAAGGCGTGCTGCGGCAGGATTCGGCGGGCTGCATCGTATCAGGATTGTAGCGGCAGGTTGTAGCAGGTGGCGAAGGAGGCGAGTATTGTGATTGCACGGCTTTCGCGGATCATTCCGCTTTTGCTGATACTGGCGGTTGTTGCGGGCATTGTGTATCTGGTGGCAACATTCAAATACTCGCCTTCGCGTGCCAAGGAAATCCTCATCAAGATGTTCACGTGGCTCACGAGCGTGCTTTCGGTGTTTTTCTTGCTGGTGACGCTTTATGCGCTGTTCGAGAGCAATGGTGCCGTCATCGAGCTGGGTGTGAGCTTCCTGGCTACAACTCTCATAGGCCTTGCGATCACGCGCGTCTGCAACGCGGTGTTTCTCAAGCACCACCCCGACTATCGCCACAAGCCCATGAAGGCAACCAAAGAACTGCGCTTCCCTTGGAACATCATCAAGAAGCTGTTCGATCTAGGGAAGAAATAGGCTTGTGGCCTTTGCGCCTGTCCGCGCCCTTCTGCCACCCTTCCGCTTCTTCTGTCGCCCCCTCGCGTCCCTCCCCTCCCTTCTGCTGCTCTTCCTCCTTCTCCCCGGAGTGCTGCCGTCTGCGCTTCGACGAATAAACCCAAGGCTTTCCCGGTGTGCCGTTCAGGAGGCCATCTTGAAGATCGGCGCGATCCAAACAAGGTTGCTTGAGCAGCGTAACGAGACGTTTCGCGAATACCTGCAATCGGGCGTTGAGGTTCGCTTCTTCGACGGGACGGTGCAGGCGGTACATCGACGGGGCGGTTCAAACAGTACATCGCCGGGCAGCTTGTGCGACGTGGCTGGCTGCTAGGGTTTTTGCGCGCTTTTGCCGAGCATGTTCGGATGGCGTTTGAAAAGGGGAATGCAGGCGATGGTGAGCACGGGGATGGCGATAGCGGTTGCCGCCGCGACTCCGAACGTGCTCAAAGGCCCCATGTTGTCCACGATAACGCCGCCGAGCGTAGGGCCGATGGCGAGGCCGAGCGTGCTTCCCGTGGTGAGCCAGGTGAGCGCCTCGGTAAGGTTTTCTATGGGCGAGGTGCGTTCGCACGCCTCGTTGAACACGATGAGCACGGGCGCATAGGAAAACGAAGCGCCGGCTCCGAACACGATGAGCGTTGCGGTTGAATTTACAAGGAAGAGGGTGCTGTAGGCAGCGCCGAACGCGACGGTGACCAGTACAAGCTGCCACAGAGGACTGCGCTTGAACACGATCATACCGAATACGAAGCCCGCTACGACCGAGGTGGTCGATTCCAAGATAAGCACCAAGCTCGAAACGGTGGGTTCGCCCATATCTTCCGCGAACCCGAGAAGCCCTGTGTCGAACACGCCGTAGAACAACCCCAATATGAACATGAGCAGCACTAAAAGCCGCACGACGCCGTTTTTCAGGAACACGCTGTTCGCGCCGATGCCCGCGTTTCCGCGTTTACGGGTCTGCTTCTCGCCCGGTTCTTCCGCGCTGCCAAGGTGTGGGCCTGGGTCGGTGTCGCGCGAGCGTATGAGCATGATAGTTCCCGCAACGCAGAACACGCCTCCCACAAGCATGCCGCAAGTGGGGAAAAACGTTGCTCCCAATGCCACCGAAAGAGCCGGCCCTACCATGAAGCCGATTTCGTCCATGATGCCTTCGTAGGAAAGCACCGCCTTCAAGGAAGGCCGGTCGGGAGAGTCTTCCATGCGCTTTAAGAGGAAGACCCATCGCGTTCTAACGAGTGCGGTGGCTTGGGGCAGCGTGCCTGCGAGCACGGCGCCTGCAAGGCAGACGTACAGAGGCAGATGAAGCTCGACTGCGGCTATGAGCAGCGTAAGCCCCGCCATGGCGATTGCGGTGAACAGCGCAACCGCCTTTGTCTGCCCACGCCTGTCGATGAGCCGTGATATGCCCGGCGACACGGCGAACATGGAAAGCGCGATGGTGGACGAAACGATGCCCGCATCGACGAAGCTGTAGCCCGCCAACGTGAGCATCGACACGGTGCCGATGGTGCGCATGTACGCATATACCCTCGTCAGGATACCGCCGATATCGAACAGATACGCTTCCCTTACGCGCAAAATGGCCTTGTAGCCAGATGTGTCTATCATATGCCTCAACCAAATTGAATCTTGC
>JAEYEL010000138.1 GCA_023403475.1 Actinomycetes bacterium | reverse complement strand
GGTTTGAACGATTTAACTGGCTATGCTTTTCTGCGGGCGGCCTTTTTTCTGCTCGATTCGACGGTTCGGCAGGCGAAAGACGAGACGTGCGCAGGCCGTGCCGCTGAATCCTCAGCGAAGTTATTACGACGTCATAAAACTTACGGTTTTCGGCGTGCGTCGGTGTGGGCGTATAGCCCCGTTTTCGAAGCGCGCGGAACCCTTCTGAGGAGGAGGCATCATGACTGACTATCATGCGATGTGGGAAGATCTGGGAATGGACGTTGAGACGCACGACCTTCTGTGCGCGGCTCTGCCCGATGCGTTCGGCGACACCTACCTTACGCAGAGAAACCGTCCCGAGAACATGGCGTTCTACGATTTCGTGGTTTCCGAGATACACGGTATTCGCCCATCCGAGCTTATCGCGCTGCAGAAGGCGGGGAAGAAGGTGTTCGGCACCTTCTGCGTGTTCGTTCCCGACGAGGTAATCGTTGCGGCCGGCGGTGTGGTGACCGGTCTGTGCGGCGGCTCGCAGTTCTGGGTTCCCGCAGGTGAGGCGGTGTTGCCCAAGAATACCTGCCCGCTCATCAAGGCGAGCGTGGGTGCGCGGCTTGGCCGTACCTGCCCGTTTTTCCGCATTGCCGACATGTACGTGGGCGAAACCACATGCGACGGCAAGAAGAAGGCCTACGAAATTCTAGCCGAGGACGTGCCGGTGCACGTGATGGACTTGCCTCAGATGAAGCGCGATATCGACATACAGAGATGGGCGGGCGAGATAGCCTCGTTCAAAGACGTGGTGGAAAAGTTCACGGGCAACGAGGTTACGGCGGAAAATTTGGGCGCCGCCATCAAGCTCATCAACGAGAAACGCCGCGCCCTTGCACGTGTGTACGAGGCGCGCAAAAGCGCCAACATTCCCATTAGCGGCAAAGACGCCCTGCTCATGATGCAGATAGCGTTCTTCGACGATCCGGCGCGCTGCGCGCAGATGGCCAACAAGCTGGCCGACGAGCTGGAGCAGCGTGTGGCCGAGGGCATAAGCGTGTTTCCCGAAGGCACCAAGCGCATCATGATAACGGGCACGCCTATGGCCATTCCGAACTGGAAGCTGCACCATATCATCGAGACGAGCGGGGCGGCCGTGGTATGCGAGGAATGCTGCACGGGCACGCGCTACTTCGAGAACCTGGTGGACGAGAGCCAGACCACGCTGGAAGGGCAGATGCAGGCGCTGGCCGAGCGCTACATGAAGAACAACTGCGCGTGCTTCACGCCGAACCCGGGTCGCATCGACGACATTTTGCGCTTGGCAAAGGAGTACAATGTGGACGGCATCATCGACGCGAACCTCATGTTCTGCACGCTTTACGACACCGAGGGTCGCTCCGTCGAGCGCGCCTGCGCCAAGGCGGGCATTCCGGTGCTGGGTCTTGAGACCGACTATACCGACAACGATGCCGAGCAGCTGCGCACGCGCATAGGGGCCTTCGTGGAGATGCTGGATGAGTAACGGCGTTAAAGACGCTGCAAGTGAGATGGGCGCAGGCGCTGGTGCGGTTGCAGGTTCGGGTTCGGGTGCGGTTGCGGACGCGGTTGCGGATGCGGGTTCGGGCGCGGTTGCAGGTGTGGTTACGGACGCGGGCGCGGACGCGGACGAGCAATGCTACGTGCTCGTGCACGGGCACACCGAAGGGCTGGCTTTGTACCAGAAGATGCGCGCAGCAGGGGTTGGCGCGCGCATCGCGCCCGCGCCCCGCGAGGCGAAATCGGCCTGCGGCATGGCGCTTTTGGTTCCCTGCGACCAGGTTTTTGCAGCGCTTGCCGCCGCTGACGCGAGCGGGGTAGGCTACGACCGCGTTATGCGCGTGCGGCGGCGGTTCGATGCGCATCGCGACCGGTTCTGTTAGCGAAGACGAACGGAGAGGTTCACGTGTACGGCATTGGAATCGACATCGGTTCGACGGCGGCGAAGGCCGTCGTGCTTAAGGACGGTCAAGTGGCGTTTACCTCCATGGTGCCCACGGGGTTTTCCAGCGTGGATGCGGCGGAACGCTTAGCTGCGCTGCTTGCGGACGCGGGTTTTCCCGTGGAGCGTGGCAACGTGGTGGCCACCGGCTACGGGCGCGTTTCGGTGCCCTATGCCGGCAAGGTGGCCACCGAGATAACCTGCCATGGGCGCGGGGCTGCGCATCTGTTCGGTGGCGATGTGACGGTGGTCGATATAGGTGGGCAGGACACGAAGGTCATCCGCATGGCGGGTGGCAAGGTGGTCAAGTTCGTCATGAACGACAAGTGCTCGGCGGGCACGGGCAAGTTCGTAGAGGTCATGGCGAACCGGCTGGCCGTTTCTCTGCCCGAGTTCTTCGCGTTGGCGCGTGCGGGCAAGCCCACGCCCATCTCGTCGATGTGCACGGTGTTCGCCGAATCGGAGGTTATATCGCTTATCGGGCGCGGCGCCGCGCGCGAGGACATCGCATGCGGCGTGGTGGGCTCGGTGGTGTCGAAGGTGGCGACGCTTGTGGGCAAAGACGGCAGCGACTACGTGCTGACCGGCGGCTTGTGCGACGAGCCGTTTTTGGTGGAGCAGCTTTCCTTCGCGCTGGGCGCATCGGTGCGCACCTGCTCGCTTGCCCGCTATGCCGGTGCGCTGGGCGCCGCGGAAAGCGCGCTGTCATAGCGGCAACACGTTTTTTGCGACGCAGCTTTTCGCGGTGCAGCTTGGAAATATAGGAGCACGGAAAGCCATTCGAAGGAAAGGGGAGCGAGCAGCACATGGAGGCCGCCTGCGAGGCGCATGGCATTCCCTACATGAAGCTGGAGACCGACTACGCGACAAGCGACACGGGGCAGATAGAAACGCGCATCGCCGCGTTCATAGAGATGCTGTAGACCCTTTGCCTTTGTTCTGCGGACAATCGGGAAAACGCCGCTTTTGCGACGGCCTCTTGCTTTGCCGGAGTGCAAGTAAGAGAATGGGGCATGGTGAATTTGGCAAGGAAAGGAGAGCCTGAGATGGAAAAGATCGACGCGCGGGGGCAGGCATGCCCGTTGCCGGTGGTGAGGGCGAAAAAGGCGCTTTCGGCCATGGACGGCGGCGAGCTGGAAGTGCTCGTTGACAACGAGACCTCGGTGCACAACCTGGAGGCGCTGGGGAAGCGCTTGAAGTGCCAGACGGCCAGCGAGAAGCGCGAAGGCGAAGAGAAGACGTACGCGGTGGTGTTCACGAAGTCCGAAGGCGCGGCGAGTGCGGGAGATGGCGGCGAGACAGATGCCGACATAACCTGCGAGGCGGCATTCGGCGGGCAGGTGGTGGCGGTGTCTTCCGAATGCATGGGTGCGGGCGATGACGATTTGGGGCATACGCTCATGAAGGCGTTCGTGTTCGCGCTCACCCAGCAGGACGAACTTCCCGCGTCGGTGCTGTTCTACAACGGTGGCGTCAAGCTGACCTGCGAAGGTTCGCCTCTTCTGGACGATCTGCATGCGCTGGCCGATGCGGGCGTGGAAGTGCTCAGCTGCGGCACGTGCCTGAACCATTACGGCTTAACCGAGAAGCTGGCCGTGGGCGAGGTCACCAACATATACGTCATCGTGGAAAAGCAGATGACGGCGCGCGTGGTCGTGCGTCCGTAACCGTCAAGGAGGACGAGGCGGTGCGCCGAAAGACTCCCCACGTGGTGGTGACGTTTTCCACCACGAGCGATGCCATGGCCGCCCAGGCTGCCTCAGACAAAGGCGTGCTTCCCGGGCGCATGATCCCCGTGCCTTCGGAGGTTTCCGCAGGTTGCGGTCTTGCGTGGTGCGCTCCTGCAAGCGCGCGGGAAAAGCTTTTGCGCACGCTTTCGCAGGAGCGCCTTGCGTTCGAGGGCGTGTTCGAGGTCGACTTCTACTGAGAGCGCACGACAAGGCGAAGGAGGCACGGGTGAACATACTGGTAGTGAGCGCCCAGAAACCCGACAGCACGGGTAGCGGGGTCTACTTGGCCGAAACGGTGCGCGCGTTTCGCGCGATGGGCCATGAGGTGGCGGTCATTGCCGGCATCGATAGGGAAGATGCGCCCGTGCTTCCGGAAGGCACGCTGTTTTTCCCGGTGCGATTCCGCACCGAGGCGCTGCCGTTTCCCGTGTGCGGCATGAGCGACGAGATGCCGTATACGGCGACGCGCTACCGCGATATGACGCCCGATGCGGTGGCGCAGTTCGCAGAAGCGTTTACCGCCGCCGTGCGCGACGTGCTGGGGCGCGGGAAGCCCGACCTCGCGATATGCCACCATCTGTACTTGGCGACGGCGGTGGTGGTGGAAGCGGCGTTGCCGTGCCCGGTTACGGCGGTGTGCCATTCGACCGATTTGCGGCAGATGCGCAGCCACGAGCTTGCGCGCGAGCGCATCGTGCGCGCCGTGCGCAAGCTTACGTGCGTGTACGCTTTGCACGAGACGCAGAAACGCGAGATAGCGGATTTGTACGGAATCCCGCTTTCCCGCATTTGCGTGGTGGGGACGGGCTACAACGATACGGTGTTCCACGAGGTTTTCGGTATGCGGTGCCGCGATTGCGTGGAGGTAGCGTACGCGGGCAAGATCTGGCGCAAAAAAGGTGTGGAAAGCCTTATCCGCTGCCTGGATTTGCTGCCGTACGAGCCGGGAGGCTTCCGCCTGCGGCTGGCCGGCGGGCACAACAGCGCCTCCGAGCTTGCGCATATGCAAAAGCTCGCGGCGCATGCACCCTACGATGTTGAGTTTCTGGGCAAGCTTTCGCAGGAAAGCCTCGCTGAAGTGTACAACCGTGCGCAGGTATTTGTGCTGCCGTCGTTTTTCGAGGGCTTGCCGCTCGTGGTTATAGAGGCTTTGGCTTGCGGCTGCGTGGTGGTGACAACCGATCTGCCCGGTATTCGCGACTGGCTTTCCGCAGCTGTTCCCAAAGCGCCCGTCGTCTACGTAGAGCCGCCTCGCATGAAGGGTGTGGACGAACCGTTCCCGGAGGATTTGCCCGCGTTCGAGCAACGGCTTGCCCGCGCACTTGAGCGAGCCGTCGATATGGCCGCAGCGTTTCCGGTCGATGTTCCGCGAGCGCGCCCTGCGTGCCGCCGTCTTTCTTGGAACGCTCTTGCCGCTTGCATGCTTGAATCATGCTGCGAGACCGGCGGGTCTGAGCCTACAGAGACAGCGTGCGTTTGAGCAGGGGTTTGTCGAAGGAGAGAATGTGTTCGCCGTGCAGCACGTTGCGGGCTACGAGCAGGCAGTCCACATAGTCGAGCATGCTTGAGCCGAACAGGCGCGACGCGTAGCGCACGACGTCTTCGTCCACCACGTAGATGTCGTCGAGCAGCGTCATGAGCGTGTAGCCTATCTGGCTGCGGGGTACGCGGTACACGTCGCGCAGCGTGACGGCCACGCGGGCGAAGATTTCCGGGTACGTGTAGGCTTCTCCTGCGGCTATAACCGTGCAAGCGTCTTTGAAGTGCTTCTTGTCGTCTTCCAAGATGTAGCGCAGGATGACGGTCTCATCTATTAAACGTTTCATACTTATCACTCAGCGATCTGATCCAGGCCTCGCGTTCGTCTTCGCGAAGCTTCTGACTGGCGTAGATGTGCAGGATGCCCTGGGCCTTCATACGCCCCTTCCCGTAGCTGTCGGTGGGGCGGAACGGAAGCCCGTTGATCTTAATGCTCTGACGGATGAACATGCGCACCGCCTCCGAAAGGCTGGTGCCCATGTCGGCATAGAGCGCTTCTGCGCGCTCCTTGTCTGCCGGATCGATTCGTACGTGCAGGATGGCGTCTTTTCCCACGGCGTTTTCCCTCCTCGCAATGAGACTGAAAAGATTGTAATACAAAAAATGGACGAAGGGGGCAATGTTGTCCCGAACGGCATGGATGGGTCCTCTTTCGCTGTTCGACAACGCCGCAGCTATGCCGAAAGCGTATGCGATAGGCCCTAGGCTGGCGCTGGCTTTTCGGGATGCGGCGATGCGGGCATGCTGGGGGGCGAAGCGTGGCTTACGATAAGTCCGTTTTCCGTACTTGCAATATAATGTGATTGCAGGTCACATTATATTGCAAGATTAAATATCGTTTTATATAATGACGAGGAAGATAGGTTGGTCGAAATACCAGGGGATCAAGATACTCGAGCCGTCAGCAGAGTTCGTAGGTAAGGTGTTTAGGTTAAGGAGTGGAGGTCATTATGGACGCTGCCGTTTTGAGCGGATGGGGAGAGATGCGCAACAAGCTTGCGGGCATCCCTCGCGTTGGCGTGACGGAGCTCGCTCGGT
>JAEYEL010000094.1 GCA_023403475.1 Actinomycetes bacterium | reverse complement strand
TCTTCTTCGCCCGACGGTTCCTTCTTCTTGCTTTTGTAGGGAATCAGCAGCAGCAAGCCGACAACGGAGCAGGCGGCAACGAAGAACGCCATCCCCTTAAAGCCGTTGTTCAAGGTTCGCTGATAGGTGGCTTGAATATCGTCTGCCCTATCGTCGATCGCCGTCAGGTAGTTGCCCTCGGCTTCGTCGAACATAGGGGGAATCGCAATCAGCACGTCGTTGAGCTGGTCTACGGTTTCGGACATGGAGTCGTGGGCTTCCTGTATATCGCTCAGGCTGCCCGAAAGCCCCTCACCGCCCTGAGCCATGGCGCCAAAATCCGCCATGGTGCCGTTGCTCGCCTCGGCGTCGACGCGGCGAGCAGACGCAGCGGCGCCCATCTTGTCTAGAACGTCCTGCATCTCCTGGGTCTTCTCTTCCATAGCGGTAATGCCGCCAGCAACCTCATCGCTTGCCTGTTGAATCAGCCTGGGCTTGATTTGGTCGAACATTTCCGCAGCCATGTCCTTGCACGTGTCCACGATGGTTGTCACGTCGGAATTCTGCATCTTGTCGAGCATGTCGTCGGAAAGCTTCGCATCGAAACCGTCGCCCGTCTCCCCCATGTTCACTCCGATGGTCTGATAGTCGGTCAGTTTAGGGATATCGATACCTTCCAGCATCGTGGCAGTTTCCTTGCAAGCCCGCAGCTCTTCTATGCGCTGATCGATCTGGGCGGCATAGGGCAAGGGGCTTACGGAAACCTCTTTGGGCATGACAGTCATAAGGTTGCCCTGCGTGCCCGCGCTTGCATGCACGACGAAGGCCACCATAATGGCAGGCGCCACGGCGGTGCCTATAGAGCGCACCAGAGAAAGGGTTGCCAAGGCAGAGTTGGACTCTTCGTCGCTGGTGTTCTCAAGCATCATGTAGTTCAAAGGCGTGCCCATGGTGAAACCCAAGCCCAAGCCGGTCAGAAGCAGGGTGCCGCACACGGTGAACACGTTGGGCATCTCGCACGCCACCAACGCCATGAACAAAGAACCAATGGCAGAGCCGATGAAGCCTATGGCCAGCACGGGCTTCACGCCGTGCCGGTCGATAAGACGGCCGGACATCATAGCGCCGACGCCGCTGCCCAAACCCAAAAGCGCGATGAAGTATCCGCCGGAGCCGGACTTCATGAGCATGGCATTTTCGCAGAACTGAGGGAAAAAGATGGTCCCCATCATGATGATGCCCGAAATCACGGCACACACCAAGGTGATGACGATGTTGACATCGCGGAAGTAGGACAGATTGATAACGGGGTCCGCCGCCTTCTTCTCGCGAACAACGAATAGGGGCAAAAGCACCGCGAACGCCACGAGGAAGGGCCATACGTCAGTTCCTGCAATACTGGCGACGAAATCAAAGAAGTCAATGTTCTTCAAGCCGTACATTAAGCCCAGCGTCATAAGGGTGAGCAGCAGAATGCCCAGGCCGTCAATGGGCTTGACCTCGTCGGCGGTGGAATTGGGCAGCTTTTTCACGCCGATGAGAAGCACGGCCAAGCACACGGGAATGTTGACGTAGAAAACGAACTGCCACTGCTCAGCACCGAAAACATCCAGTATCAAACTGCCGACGGAAGGCCCGAAGATGCTGGCCAGACCATAAACCATGCCGACCAGGCCCAAGGCCATGCCGCGCTTTTCTTCGGGGAACGCGGTACCGAACTCGGCCGTGGCCACGGGCATGATACCGCCGCCGCCCAGAGCCTGAACGACTCGCGCGCCTATGAGTAGCTCGAAGCTGCCGACCGCTTGGGCGACACCGCACAGAGCGCTGCCGGCGCCAAACAGGAAAATGCACAGCAGATAGATGTACTTGCGGCCGTGACGGTCTGCCAGCTTGCCCATGACGGGAATAGACGCCGCGTAAGCCAAGGTGTAGATGGTCATGATCCAAACGCCTAAGCTGTCGTCAACGCCAAGGGAGTTTTGGATAACGGTACGAGCCGGGTTCACGATGCTCATGTCCAAAGCGCCCATGCACAAACCCAGCAGATATACGATGGCTACCAAAACGTAGCCTTTGCTCTGACCGCGTGTGGGGCCATTTGGAGCAGGTGCGCCGTTTGCGCCGCCATGCCCCCGCCTGTGCTCGTGGCCGAGATTGGGATCGCTATCATGGTCGCGCCCATCTCCATAACCGTCGCCATGTTCGCGTTCGCGTTCGCGTTCGCTGCGATCGCTGTCATTCTCATGTTCATGATCGTAGCCATGCTCGCGCTCTTGCCCCGCCACACCGTGCGACCGAACGCTGTCTTTCTGGCCTTCTTCAGCAGCGGCCTTGCGCCCGAGCATGCTCATATAACGCTTCATTTAGTACTTCCTTTTGCGATAATTGATTTTCTTCTCTTTGCAACGCTTGTTTACTTCGTTGCGTTTTCAGAGATGCGAGCCAGAAACGCGCAGGCTTGCAGCTTCTCCTCTTCGCTAAAGCCAGCGAAGAGAACCTGCTCGACTTCTTCGTAGTTACTGCGCATGGCCTCAATTATGCCGGAGGACAAGGGAAGCAGCTCAACGATTTTCTCGCGTTTGTTCTTTTGATTAACTTGACGTTTAACCAGCCCTTTCTCTTCAAGCTTGGCAATGGTTTTTGCAATGGCACCCCGATCGATATCAATCTCTGCGGCAATGGATTCCTGATTCGAAGAGCCGTGGAACTTCAGATACATAAGCACCAGCTGTTCGGGAAAACCCACTCCGAGACTGGCCGCCTTGCGATCCGCCATCGTGCGCATTTTACGCACGATGATCGAAATGTCTGACATGAACATACGGTCTCCCTTTGCTAAACTGTTGCCTTTACAATAATTGTCGCGACAACAATACACTATACGACAGACGATTTCAAGAAATAAATGGATGAATTGGAATAGATTGAAATAGATTGAAATAGATTGGGCGCGTATGACGCAAAATGCAGATGCGCCAAAGGGCACGTGGGCACCAGAGGAGAGCGAATGCCAAGCGGAAGTCCGAACTCGCAACGCCCAGTTCCGCCGCAGCGCCATCCGCCCTCCTTTGGCGGCCCTTCTCAGAAACGAACTTCCCTTCCCGTAAGTGAACTATCTTCGGGAATCCGATAAGCGATATCGGCGATGCCCCTTAGACGGCAGGAATTTACGGTTTGGGCACTGGCTGATCCGCAAAGTCTCAACATGGCAGCATGGCGGTAAGGCGCCATCGGGCATTATGCACTTTTCGAAGGTCGCAATCTGTCAACACGACAAAACAGCACTGCCAAGACCGTAAATTCCTACCAAATTCGAAAGGGCTACCGACAAACCAGCGCAGCGTCTGCCACGGCTTCCTGCAGTTTCGTCAAGCCTTCGGCGTCTTCTATCCACTGGTGGGTCAACGTGCCAAGCGGAAGCTCGAACCCGCAGCGCTCCAGTTCCGCCGCGACCTCGTCAGGCCCGTTCGTTCCCCATCCATACGATCCGAACGGAATGCCCACGCGCCCCTTCCAGCCGCCCTTCGGCGAAAGCCCGCGCAGGTAGCACAGGAAAGCCGCAACCGTGGGCATCATACCGTTGTTGAGCGTGGGCGACCCTACTGCAAGGTACTTCGCACTCAGAACCTCAGTCATGATATCGGAAATGTGATCTACCTTCAGATCGAACAAGCGCGTGGGCACGTCTCGCTCGATGAACGCTTCCACAATCTCGCGCGCCATGGTTTCAGTGGTGTGCCACATGCTGTCGTATACCACGATAGCGTACTCATCGGGAGCAAGCGAGCTCCATACCCGGTAGCTTTGCACGATGTCGGCAACATGGCTGCGCCAGATAACGCCGTGGCTCGGCGCGATCATGCTTATGTCGAGTCCTTCGAGCGCCGTCAAAGCGCGCCCCACGTGCCGCGAATACGGCATCACGATGTTCGCGTAGTACTTCTTTGCCTGCGCCAGCACCTCTGGCAAACCCACTTCGTCGTCAAAGTGCTTTGACGAGGCGAAATGCTGGCCAAACGCGTCATTGGAGAACAGAATGCCGTCGTAATCGGAATAGGCGACCATGTTGTCAGGCCAATGCACCATGACCGTCTGCGTGAAAGTCAGCGTGCGCCTGCCTATGTTGAGGGCGTCTCCCGTTTTCACGCCCACGTAGTTGCGCTCTCCGTAATGGGCGAAAAGACCGTTCACGCCGTGCGGATCGCTTGCGTAGATAGCAGCATTTGGCGCAAGTTCGCAGATGGCGGGAATGGAACCCGAGTGGTCCTGCTCCACGTGATTCGCCACAATGTAGTCGATACGCGCCGGATCCACTATTTCGCTCACACGTTCAATGAGCTCGTCGGCGAACGGGGCTTTGCACGTGTCGATAAGCGTCACGTGCTCGTCCATGATGAGGTACGCATTATATGTGGAACCCCGATCGGTGGTGTATCCGTGGAAGTTGCGCTCGTTCCAATCGATACCGCCCACCCAGTATACGTCGGGCTTGATCTCAACCGCATGCAGCATGATTCTTCCCTTTCCCGTTTCTTCATGGTATGCTATTAATATAATAGCATTTAAATGCGAGGCTGTCAC
>JAEYEL010000177.1 GCA_023403475.1 Actinomycetes bacterium | reverse complement strand
GGCCAAGCAAACCCGCGCGACACGGGGTCGGCATTGAGACCGATGGTTTTGATGGCTGCAACAAGGCGCTTGATGCGTGCCGCAGCGAAGCCGAATTTGGGACGCCTCAGCACTTCTTCGTATTCGGCAATCATAGCGGAGGTATAGACGAGTTGATATCGTCTGCTGAGACATCGGCTAAGCAGACACGCCGGCTTACCGTGGTCGATGTTGCTCCACAAAGCGGAAACCAGCACGTTAGTATCGAGGATGACGTAAGTCATGGCATAAAAGGAACGCACTGCGCTACCGACGCGCGGCACGAACCGACGCAACTTCTTCGTCGATTTCTTCAAACGTCATAGCGCGGCCTTCGGTCTCCTTCCAAAGTGCTTCAAGCGTGCGCTGTCCAACCCATTGATCATAGGAGTGAATGGCGTCATTAAGCGACGCGAAGTCGGAAAGGTCGATCATCATGATTTCCGCCTTGCCATTGTTGGTAACGAACGCGCACCCCTGCTCTTTCACGTTATCGCATACCGTCCGCGTTTTAGACGCAAGTTCGCTGGATGTGAAGATATTCATGGCACCTCTCCATCATCGTATTATCTAATATAATAGTTATCATATTATATAGAATATTATGAAAAATCAAGGGTAATCTACTAAATTTCGTCACCAAGAGAGAGGCAGCACACGCTTTACACCGCGTTGTCCAAGCACCTCCCTGAGAACAACGTTATCTTCCCTAGCAGAAAGCCCTCTAAAGGATAATCGGCAGACCCAGCAATTACTATGCGTTACTTACTGGCTACGGATGAGTTTTTCATAACCGAACTTCTGTTACGCAAATTTGCTTAACAGAAGTTCGGTTTATTCCGGCGCATGCGACGCACTGCCACCCTCGTAGCTCCTCCGAAAAAGAGAAGTAGCGGATTTCCTTTTTAGAATAGCCCTTTCCTATAACAACATGCGGGTTTCCCGATGTGCTTTTTATACTGATGAAAAGGAGAGGGATGCTTGGGACAACCTGTTTCTTGGCTCAGCTCTCTGCATCCAGTACGAGGTTTTGCAGTGCGCACCCAATGCGGAAAGCAGAAAACCGAAAGCCCCCCTCCTTAAGCGACGAAGCAAAGACGAGGAAAGGAGAGAACGTTGGCCGAATTCAAAGACGTATCCCACGAAAGACATGCAGGGGAAAAGGTCGGACGGCCTGACAAATACGAATACGTCGAGCACGACAAGCCATGGCGTTATCAGGAAGGTGAATACACGGTAACGCGCGGAAGCGCATGGTCAGGACCTGGCTGCCATCTTGGTTGCGGGCTTTTGCTATACACCGACAAAGGCGGCAAACTGGTGAAGGTGGAGGGAGATCCCGAAAATCCCTTCAATGAGGGACGCTTGTGTGTGCGCTGCCTCGACCTCATGGAATCGGCGTACAACGAGAATCGCGTGGTATACCCCATGAAGCGCAACCCGGAAGACCGCGGCAAAGACAAGTGGGAGCGCATCACTTGGGATGAGGCGTACGATATGATCGCCGAAAAGTTCCTTGGCTACAAAGAGAAGTACGGGGCGCAGTCCGTGCTGTTCTTCAAGGGCACAGGTCGCGACATCGCTCCGTGGATAAGCCACTTGGCTTGGTCGTTCGGCAGCCCCAACGTGGTGTTCGCCCTTTCCGGCTGTGCTTGCTTCGTCCCCCGCATCGCAAGCTCCATGTGCACCTCGGGGTCGTTTTGGGTAGGTGACTACTCCCAGCAGTTCACCAAGCGCTACGATGATCCGCGCTGGAAGGTTCCCGAATGCATCGTGCTGTGGGGCAACAACCCTATCGTCTCGAATTCCGACGGACTGTATGGGCACTGGGTCGTCGATTGCATGAAGCGCGGCTCGAAGACCATTTCCATCGATCCGAAAATGACTTGGCTGGGCACGAAAGCCAAAATATTCCTGCCCCTGCGCCCTGGCACCGATGCCGCTCTTGCGCTGGGCATTTTACATGTCATGATAGAAGAGGAAATTTACGACAAAGAATTCGTTGACTGCTGGTGTTACGGGTTCGACCAGCTCAAAGAAGCGTGTGCCCCATACACCGCCGAGCGCACCGCCGAGATATGCTGGATCGACGCCGAAAAGATAGTGGAGGCCGCACGTCTTATAGCGAACGCCGACGGCATGATCATGCAATGGGGTGTATCGGTGGACATGAGCCGCGAGGCGGTACCCGCCTGCCAAGCGCTTTCCGCCATCTTCCAAATCACCGGCAACGTTGACGTGCCGGGCGGCATGATAGCCCCACCTTCCATCCTTCCCTACTATGCCGGCTGGGGCGGTGAAAATCTTTCCGACGAGCAGAAGGAAAAGCGTCTGGGCATCCACAAGTATCCTCTGTATCGCTATGGCTTCAAGAATGCTTCAACCGACGTGACCATCGAATGCTTGGAAACTGGCAAGGACGAGCTGGGCAATGACTATCCTCTCAAAGCCGGCTGGCTGCAAACCACCAATCCGCTCATCAATTCCTCGCCCGACACGCGCCGTACGTACAATGCACTCAAGAAGTTGGAGTTCATCGTATCCGTGGACATGTACATGACCCCCACGGTGCAAGCGCTGGCCGACGTGTTCTTACCCGCTTGCACGTTCGCCGAGCGCAACGGCATCCGCATTGGCGATGGCGTACAGCGCGGGGAAACCATCAACAAGGCCATCCAGGTGGGCGAAGCGAAGTCCGACATGGTGATCAACTGGGAAATCGGCAAGCGTATCTGCCCTGAATTCTATCCATGGGAAACCGAAGAGGCTATGTTCAGCCACATTCTAGAAGGCATGGACATGTCGTTCGAAGAACTGCGCGAGGCAGCGCCCACCTATTTGGACTTCGAATACAAGAAGTACGAGAAGGGTCTGTTGCGCGCCGACGGACAACCTGGATTCCAAACAGCTACTGGACGCATCGAGCTGTGGTCAAGCTACTTCAACCAGATTGGCATCGAGTGCGTGCCGAGCTTTGACGAGCCGTCACCTGGTCCTGTGGCCAACCCCGAAATGTACAAGGAGTACCCACTCATTCTGACCACGGGCGCGCGCAACTGGTCGCTTTTCCATTCCGAACATCGACAGGTTCCGCGTCTACGCGCCCTACGTCCCGACCCCATTCTGCAAATGAACCCGAAAGCCGCTGCTAAGTACGGCGTTGCCGAGGGCGACTGGGTATGGGTGGAAAACCATCGCGGGCGCGCAAAGCGCCGTATGCAGCTGACCGAAGCGCTTGACGAGCGCTACTGCTCGACCGACCACGGCTGGTGGATGCCCGAGCAACCCGGCTGGGAAGAAGGCGGCTACAGCGGCATGTACGACTACAACATCAACCAGCTTCTGGCATACGAACCCGGTCGTTCCGGATTCGGATCAAACTACAAGACAGTGCTCTGCCGCGTGTACAAGTGCGAGGAAGGCGACCACAACACGCTTTCCAACCCGCTCGGCAACGACGAGAAAGCAGGTGAGTAAACTATGTCGAAGGGAATCCTGGTCGATTACGAATGGTGCTCGGGATGCCATTCCTGCGAAATGGCTTGCACGGTAGAGCTTTCGCACAAGCATTTTCCCGAAGGTCATTGCGGCGTGAAGATCCACGAGGAGGGCATCTACCAAATAGGGCCGGACAAGTGGACCGACATCAACATGCCCGTGTTCACCGACCTGTGCGACCTGTGCGCCGAGCGCATCTCCTTTGGCGAAACACTGCCCAGCTGCGTGAAGCATTGCCAAGCGAAAGCCCTGAAGTTCGGCGATGTGGAAGATTTGGCGAAGGATCTGGCCGCGAAGCCCAAGCAGGTCCTGTACTGCCTGGAAGCGTAGTTCGCGCAGAAAAGCCCCTACGAGCAGGGAGCCCGCGATCGGCGGAGCGCACGGCTCCCGCTTTCCCATGCAAGCGCCGAAAGGAAGTCAGCGATGTGCCAGACATGCATAGGATGCGGCAAATGCACCGGAACACCGGCGCCTCCCCTTGCCCGCGGCATCTGCCCTCAATGCAAGTGCGAAAACGATGCCGACGCTTCCTTCTGCCGCGCCTGCGGAAAACCCCTTCCGGCACCACCCGGTCGCTCGCGAGAAGCGACGGTCAAGAAACGATAGGAAGACGACAGAGAAAGGAACCACCATGTGTTTCAGACCAGCAGCGATAGAGATGGACAAAACCTGCCCGCAGTGCGGCGCGAAGTGCGGCGCGGCCGACGCGGCCTGCCCGCAATGCGGCGCCGAGCTCCCGGCGGCGCCCGCGATGCCGGGC
>JAEYEL010000104.1 GCA_023403475.1 Actinomycetes bacterium | reverse complement strand
GTCGCCGGGTGCAAGGTCGCCCATGCGCCCGCCCGCAAGGCGAACCTCGTTCGGTCTGTGAGCCACAAGGAAGCGCACGCCGTCGATGACCGGATGCGCATATCGTCGCACGGCGGGGCGCTGCGCCGCTGGGTGCTGCGCTGCAGGACTCCGCATGGCGGGGTTCCGCACGGCGGGATGCTGCGCCGCAGGGCTCCGCACGTCGGGGCGCTGCACGTCGGGAGCGAAGAGGTCGTAGTCGTTGTTGCCTAGCACCGCCGTGACGGGCGCAACGGTTTCGAGGCGCTTTAGAATGCTCGCGTCGCCGATGTCTCCTGCATGGATGATAAAGTCACAGCCCTCAAGCGCGCGAAGCAACTCTCGCGACAAAACCCCATGCGTGTCAGACACTATTCCCACGCGCGTTACCATTCGTATCCTTTCTTTATTGTTCGTCGAGTCGGTCGGCAGGCTTCCATGCCCGAGATTTTGATACAGGTCAAGCGTTTTGAGAGCAGTATTCGGGAAGGTATTTTCGCAGCAACGGCAAGGCGAACCGCACTTCGCCGCGCCGCGCATCTTCGATAACCCCCTGCTCTAAGAGACGCTTCCGATATATTGAGGCGTTGCCCGAGGTCATGTTGATGCGAACTGCTATATCGGCGGTGCGGCTGGCTCGCCCATCTTGAAGCATCGCCAATAGAAAATCGAGGTCCCGCTCCGAAAGTTCGTCGAGTGTTGCTTTTAGAACCCGATTCTTCATGTCGCTTTGGGCAAGCGCGATGCCTCGCCTTACATGCTCTGCCTTGATGTCGCCTTCGCCTGCGGCTTTCCAAGAGCGATATCCCACGAGCTGCATCATGAAAGGGAACCCGCCAATGCCCTGCACGGCCTCGTCAAGTGCCTCGTCATCAATGCTTTTGCCGCCGATTTCGACTGTCTGCGCGAAGGCTTCCGCCACGTCGGCCTCTTCGATGCGGCCTAATGATACTTGGTTGGCTCTGCGCAAAAAGGAGATGGACTTACCTCCTAAAAGAGTAGAGATTCGATGCGGCAACCCGGCCATAATAAGGGAAACATTGCGGTTTTCCCCAATGAAGTGCTGATAGACGGTAGCTAGCTGAACGATTTCATCGAGACTGGGATCCACCTCATCCACTGTGATAACAAGGCCTGTCTCTGTTTCGGCGAGTGCGTCGAGAAGCGTTGTCATTCTGCTTCGCCAATTGAGGGACGGGGGATTTGCACTTTCCCATTCGATGCCAATGATTTTGCCGAGCGAAATTGCCTTCATGTGCGGGCCATCGTCGGAGTCTACAAGGTTTGCCGCCTTGCGCACCGCCTGCTCGTAGATATCTTCAAGCATGCCTGACACGGCGGTTACCGAAACGGAAATCCATCCTCGTTGCTCCGCTTCTTGGGCGAGAAATAGCAGGAGGGCTGTTTTTCCCGTTCCGCGAGCTCCTGTGAAAAGCGTGCAAAGATTCGGATTTCCGAGTCCGCTGTCAAACGCTTCTCGCATTTCTTCCACGATGTTCGAGCGACCGGCCATGTGGATGGGGACTTGGCCGAAGTTGGGTGTGAAAGGATTTCGCATAACGGCACCTCCTGTAATTTCACATGCTGCCATTGTACCTTAGTTTTTTTAGTCCTGCTTAGTTTCTTTAGTTTTCAATCGTCTGTTTCAGCCAACGGGAAACATCTGCAGCGGCATCGTTTATGGTGAACATGCTCTAAGTCGCGGCATCGCGTGCTATCGTCTTCTTTACGGTTTTGCACGTCGCGCCAGCTTCGCTGAAGGTTGGTGTGGTGCTCAGGGTTCAGGGCTTGAGGCTTAGGGTTTGGGGCAGCGTCGGGCTTCACTGTATCCAGGTTTTATCGTTCCTGGGCTTTCACGAGCGCTGCGTAGTTTTGTCACTGGTGGAACAGGTGTTCAACGACAACAATGTCGCTCCCAGCACCGTCGCCCCCAGTACCGTCGCCCCCAGCACCGTTGCCCTCTATTAGAGGAATAGATACTCGCCGACAAGGGCGGTATGGTAGCCCTGTTGTGCCAGCTCAGGCGTTCGCGACAGTCCATACGAAAGGGTTCCTGAGCGTCTGGGTTTCAGGCACACCCTTGACTTTGACTTGACCGGCGTATCCCTAACCTGCGGGTTTGAGACACATGCGGATACGCCCCTTTCTTTTCTGAAAAATCGAGCGGAACGATACTAAATTTTCGAGTCGCGACAACATACGGGCGCACGACGACATGAGCCTGGCGGTACGCGGCTGAGATCCTTGGAACGATGGTGCGCGGCTCTTTTGTCCCTGCTGTCCAACGAGGCGCAGTTTCGCGGTTGGGTGGTCGTGGATGTTCCGTGCGTCAAAGGCATGCTCGAAGAGATTGTTCAGGGGGCGGTTCGTGCTTCCGAGAACCTTGTTGATCACGAGAGGGGAACCCGTCTGGCGGGTCTGTCGGTCGGGCAGTTGTTCGGTGTGGAATGGGAGAACGACGCGAAAATAGAGCCGACGTGGTTCATTCGCATGGCGGCTGTTCTCGATGCGCTTCAGGAAAAGGGCATCGGTCTGGTCATAACCGTCGACGAGGTGCGTCCCAGCTTGGATGAGATGATTCAGCTTGCCAGCTTTTACCAGCTGTTCATTAGGGGCGAGAGGAAGGTGTCGCTGCTCATGGCCGGCCTGCCGGCGGAGGTGTCAAGTCTGCTTGGCAACGAGTCGGTTTCGTTTTTGCGCCGCGCGAGTCAATATCGTATCGGGCGCATCGATGACTGCGAGATTAGGCGTGCTTTGCAGGAGACCGCTGCTCAGGCGGGCAAAAAATTCGACGAAGATGCGCTGCGGGCTGCCGTCGAGGCGAGCGGCGGCTTCCCCTTCATGATGCAGCTTGTGGGGTATCGGTCGTGGCAGGCCGAAGGCGATGGGGAAACTTTGGGCTTTCGTTCTGTGGAGCTGGGGGTGGCCCGTGCGACCGAAGACATGAAAAGCCGCGTTCTCAGGTCGACCCTCGACGAGCTTTCCAGCCAGGATCTGGAGTATCTGGAGGCCATGCTGGAGGACGGTGCCTCATCAAGTACGAGCGATATAGCCAAGCGCATCGGAAAGACCGACGGATACGCCTCGCAGTACCGGCGTCGACTGATAAAACGGGGAATTATTGCTCCCAAAGGGCGAGGTCGGGTTGCGTTCGACCTTCCCATGCTGCGGGAGTACTTGCCCGAATACTTGGAAACGCGCTAGTGGCCGCCAGTGAGCGCTAGCGCCCACTGGCGACAGAAGCCGTTTCGCTTAAGGTTTCTCGGCAAAACGGCTTTTAAGGTATCTGGCGCGAAATGCTCTTTCAGCTGCGCGTCGTCAGTTCGGCTTCGTGCGGCTTTACCAAGTCGTAGAGGTTCACGTGGAGGCCGCGATAGTCGGGGCAGATGCGTTCGAGTAGGGCTATGCAGCTTTGCGTGTCGAATTGCGCCAAGTACCGAGCTTCCTTGAGCGCCTGCTTAAGCCATGCGTGCAGGTAATCGATGCCCTGAAGGCTGTCTGACACAGGAACGCTCAGCTGGTAGTCTATGTCGCACGGAACCTCGTGCGCCGCAAAGTGCGTATCGTAACGACGGCGCAGCGTGCCGATGCTCGCAAGCGTGTCGCGCAGGGAAACGTTGTTGATGGGCGGCATGGCGATGCAAACCTTTTGCCAGAGCGCCAAGGTGTCCTCGATGTGCTCTTCAAGAGCGGCAAGCCTCTCCTTGTACAGGGCGTCGATGTCGGGTGTTGAAAGAACGCGCGTCGTTTCTTCTGGGGAAAGATCGTTGACGCCGAGCACGAATGCGAGCGAGCAGACAAGCTGTGTTGCCTCGCGCTTCGAAACGGACGCAGTTTCGCCCAGCGTGTAGAGGCGCACGGTCTTGGCGAAAAGGCGCGTGAAGTTCTTTTGCGCACGCTCGGCGTCGTTTCCCGCTTTACTCAAAGTCATCGCTCCACCTCTCTCCGTCCCATCCGTCGGCGAATTCGTCGTAGTCCCACGCATGAGGGTCCCAAGTGTATTCGCGCCCATCTTCGTCGTAGATGCGGTATGTGCCTTCAGGGGAAGCTTCGGCCGGCTCTTTGACGGGCGTTTCGGAATACGTTTCGGAATACGTTTCGGAACGCAGTTCGGGGAGAACTTCGAAATATGCTTCGGAATACGCGCTTTCTACCGCATCGCGCGCGGCTTCGGGCGATGCCGCCATCACTTCTTGAGGCGAGAGGGCCTCAAGCTCTTCCAAATCGCCTTCCAGCCGATCAAACCACGTTCGCAGTGCGCAAGCCAGCTCTTCGTCGGGAATATCGACGGGAATCTCGTCGCGCAGCAGATAGAACGCGTGCTGTGCTTGCGCCAGCGTGTCGACCAAGTCCGCTTGGGAAAGGAACGGCGATGCTGCGAGCTCCTCAACAACGACGGTGAGCGCCCCCGTCTCCAGCTCCACGCGCTCGGTTTCCTCAAGAGCGAGTGTGCGTTGCTCCTGCAGCGTCTCTCTATCATGCAAGGACAGGTACAGTCCGTGCCTTTCGAGTGCTTCTGCTGCCGACTGCATAGAGCATGCGAAACCGTGTTCCGCCAGCATGGTGGATGGGGCGTACAGCGCAGGCATCGTCTCGTTCATGAGGCTCCTTTCATATGCGGACAATGCTTAATACGCCTTGGCGCGCAAGAAAACAAGACTGCAACTGCTGGCGGTTTTGTGGTAATGCGAGCACAGATTTCGCCCCCTGCGGCACTCCTCCACATCGATTCGGCACCGACTTGGCGAAATCCTCTCTGCACCCTTTCCGCATCGACTCGGTGGAATCGGCACTGGCTGCGGTTCGGTCGACGGCTGACCCTCTGCATCCGGCTTCGCTCTGCGCGGCGGCAACTGGTTTAGTCACCGATTCGATGTTTGCTATAATCTTGGGCCTTCGTGAGATTCGGTTGCCTGTCCTGCAACAAGCTTCGCGTAATCTTGGCGTTGGTGGAAGATATGGGCGACGAATACCGTGCTGTTGCGGAAGAAGTAAAACGCAGCGTAATTGTTGATCAGCATGGTGTGGTATCCAAGCGTAGCGATCTCTGGCATTCTGGGCAAGCCGTATGTGCTCAGGTTGCTACAGACGATTTGTATTTGCCTGTCGAATTCGTCGATGAACGAAAGAGCGGCGGATGACCCGTCGGATACGGCGATGAGGTATGCGACGATGCCTTCGTAATCCTCTTTCGCTTCGTCAAGCATCAGATAGCTGTAGGCCATATTTCGCCCTTATCGCCTTCACGAAATCGCTGCTGCTGGAAAACTGGCCAGTGGCGTACTCGTTTTCTGCTTGTGCGATGCGAGCCATGAGGCGAGCGGCCGCCAGCTCTTCCTGCATGGCCTCGTAGTCGTCGGTTCGCATAACGACGAACGCATCGTAACCGTTGCGTGTGACGGTTACAGGGCCTGCGGCCTCATCTATTCTCCGAGCGAAAGCCGCAGTGTCTTTCATGTCTTTGATCGGAACGCAAACAGGCATAATTCCTCTTTCTGTCTTGAAGAATGGACTGATTACACCATAATCGTTCCCGGAACTAACCTACTGTGCAAGAATGCAAGACCGCGTTGCTTCGTAAGAAAACAGATTCCCAACAGGTGTTAAGCGCGGTCTAATACTTTTCTGCTAATGCAAAAATCCAATCAAGTTTATCCCTTCGTCTTCAAATATTGGCGCTTTTTCCTGATGAATCGACAGTGTTTCGAGGCGTATTTTGGCGGTGTCACAAACCGAGCGAGGATCGGGAAATTGTAAGTAGACGTTCTCCGTTTCGTTGGGTTTGCAAGTTGGGGGAAAGAGGAGAAGAAAGGAGAAAGGTATGCACAAAGACTTGCCAACAACTTGGGAAGAAGATGGTTACATCTGCACCCGCACTACGGCATGGTCCGCGCCAGGTTGCCATTCTGGCTGCGGAATTATTTGCTACGTGAACAAGGAGACGGGCAAGCTCGAAAAGGTTGAAGGCGATCCGGAACATCCTTACAACCAAGGTCATATCTGCCCGCGCTGTGCAGCTCTGCCCGATGTTGTCAATAGCGAGGAACGCTTGCTGTATCCAATGAAGCGTGATCCGGAACGTCGTGGTGATCCAGATGCTTGGGAGAGAGTTACGTGGGAAGAGGCTCTCGATCTAGTGTACAACACCATGACGGAATTGGGCGAGAAGTACGGCAAGCACACGCTGCAAACGTTCTGCGGCACGGGTCGCGACATTCTATGGCAGTCTCAACGTCTTGCTTATTCAATGGGAACCCCGCACGTGGAGAGCTATTCTTCTGGCCTTGCGTGCTGGATGCCCCGCTTGATGTCCTACAATGTGAGCACCGGTGGGTATATGATGCCGGACTGCTCCGAGTGCCATGAGGATCGCTACGACAATCCAGAGTACAAGGATCCAGAGGTTATTGTCGTTTGGGGCAACAACTGCGTTGCCTCCAACTCCGATGGCTTCTTCGGCCAGTGGGTTATCGAAGTTAAAAAGCGTGGCGCTAAGATGATCGTGGTCGACCCTCGCCTCACATGGATGGCGGCTCGCGCCGATCTTTGGATTCAGCCTCGTCCTGCTGTTGACTCCGCCGTCGCAATGGCCATGCTCAAGGTTATCATCGAAGAAGATCTGTACGACCACGATTTCGTTGATTGTTGGACTTATGGCTTTGATGCCCTTGTGGAGCGTTCTCGCGAATACGATTTCAATTTCCTGTGCGAACGTGCATGGGTTGAGTCGGAAAAGATCAAGCAGGCTGCTCGCATGATCGCGGCTGGTAATCATACGGCTGTCCAGCTCGGTCTTGCTGTCGACATGCAGCGCAACGGCATCGGTGCCGTTCGCTCCATTATTGCCATGCTGGCCATTTGCGGCGACATCGATGTTCCCGGTGGACAGATCTTCACCCCGGAGCCTTACGATTTCCATTATTTCAGCTGGGGCTTCAAGGAGCTTCCGGAAGAAGTTCAGAAAATGGTCGTTGGCTACGACGAATATCCATTCATTCGCATGGGCATGGTTCTCGACCAGCCCGACCTAGCGGTTGTTCAGGCGGAAACCGAGGAACCTTACGGCTTTACCGGAGCCATCATGATGGGAACCAATCCCCTGTGCTGCATGAGCAATGCCGACTTGAATCGCGTGTATCCGGTGCTTCAGAAGCTCAAGTTCATTTGCGTTTGCGATTGGCGCATCACACCGACAATCCAAATGCTCGCCGACGTCGCACTTCCTGTTGCCATGTGCGTGGAAAAGACTGGCATGATCGCAAAACGCACAGGCGCTTGCGCGATGTCTCCAGTTGCCGGACTTGAAATAAAAGGCGAGCCGAAGTCAGATGCCGAGATAACCTTGCTTTTGGGCAAACGCTTCAGCGAGGAAATGTTCCCCTGGAACAGTGTAGAGGAAATCTACGACTTCCTTGTAAAGGATTCTGGTTGGAAGTGGCAGGATATCCGGAACATGAATTGGGCATGGCCCGGGCAGGAATACAAGCGCTACGAGAAGGGTCTTCTTCGCAAGGATGGCCGTCCTGGCTTCAATACATCTACTGGTCGCATCGAACTGTATTCTCCATTTGCGGAAAGTATCGGCGAGAACGTGCTGCCTTACTACGACGAGCCGTATTACGGACCGTATACGACTCCCGATCTTTACAAAGAATACCCAGTCATTGTCATGACTGGTTCCCGCAACATCCAGTTCTTCCACTCCGAGCATCGTGATGTTAAAAAGCTTCGCGAGATTCAGCCCGATCCCCTTGTCGAAATCAACGATGTTTGGGCAAAGGAGCAAGGGTTCGAGGACGGCGACTGGCTGTGGATAGAAGATAAGATTGGCCGTATCAAGCACCGCGCCAAATGCACACCAATCGTCAAGTACGGTATGGCCAATGTCAACTCTGGCTGGTGGTTTCCCGAAACCGATCCGCACGAAGATCCCATGTACGGTTGCTGGGATGTCAATCCTAATGTTCTGAGTGAGCTTGGGCAACAAGGCCCCACAGGTTTTGGTGCCGACGTGAAGGCTTTGCTCTGCAAGATTTACAAATGCGACGAGGAGGATGCAAATGTCAAAGCAAGCACTGCTCATTGATTACGAATATTGTTCTAACTGCCATACCTGCGAAGTGGAGTGCAAAATAGAGCACGGTCTTCCTGAGGGAGCATCCAACGGCATTAAGGTTTTTGAGGTGGGTCCTTGGCAGATAGAGGGCGACAAATGGCAGCTGACCTATATGCCCGTTCCTACGGATATGTGCGACCTGTGCGCAGATCGTGTTGGCAAAGGCAAGAAGCCCGCTTGTGTTCATAGCTGTTATACCGGCTGTATGAAATACGGTACGGTCGAGGAGCTTTCCAAAGAGCTGGAGAAGAAGACTCGCCAGGTGCTCTTTGTTCCGCTGCAGGAAGACTAATGTAGGCAACAAGGCGCATCTTCCGTACTTGGAAGATGCGCCTAAGCGACACGGAAAAGTCTCTTAAAGAAAGGGGAAAAAATGGAGGGTACGGTTCAGAAGAAGAAAATCCACTATGCATGGTGGATTCTTGTGAGTTGCTGTTTCATGTATGCTGGTTCTATGGCATTGGTGAACTCTATTATCAGCGTTTACGTCCTGCCAGTTACGCAAGCGCTGGGAATTGGCCGAGGCGACTTCACTTTCATGCTCACCACCCAGGCCATTTCGATTATCATTGCGATGCCTATCTGGGGTAACTTGTTCCAAAACGACAAGGTCAATTTGAACCTTGCGCTGACCATAGGCGCTTTGTGCATGATAGCCTGTCCTCTCATGTGCTCTTTTGCCACTAGCTTGATCGTGTTCTACATTGCTGGCTTTATCGGAGGCATCGGTATTGCCGCAACGTTTACCATGGCGGCTCCTATTCTTTGCGGCAATTGGTTCGCCAAGAAATATCGTGGTAAGATGATCGGCATTGCATCTGCGTTTGCCGGCGTTTCCACCATCTTCTGGGCTCCGTTGTTCCGTTGGATCATTGCCGAAGCGGGGTATCAGACGGCTTATTTGATCAATGCTATTCTTATGGCGGTTCTCATTCTTCCGTGGACCATTTTCGTCATGAAGCGCAAGCCTGCCGACAAGGGTCTCCAGCCGTTTGGCTATGATGAAGCGGAGGCGGCTCAGGAAGCCTCGTCTGAATCCAAGCTCTCTTTGGGTGTTAAGGCCTCTGATGCTGTTAAAACCCCGGCGTTCTGGATAATTCTTGCCGGCGTTATGATTACTGCTCTTGGCATGGGCTGGAACAATAGCCAGTCAGGCATTGCTGCCGAGCTTTTGAAAGGTACGCCGGAAGAAGCGAATGCAGCTGTTGTCGGTGCAACCATGGTTTCCGCTGCCGCTTTAGGCAACCTTATTTCAAAGCTTGCTATGGGCGCCATGATCGATAGGTGCAAGCTTGGCATTACCTTCGTTGTGTTCCAGGCTGTGTGGTTATGCGCATTCCTGTTATGGTATTTCGCCGGCACAAACTCTGCCGTTCTCATTGCTGGCGGTTTCTGTCTTGGCTTCTGCAACGCTCCCTCACGTGTTGGTTGGGCAATGGCGATTCGCAAGGTGTTCGGCAACGCCGACTACTCCAAAATCTGGGGTTACGTTGCAACTGGTTCTGCGCTTGTAGGTGGTTTTGCTACCTCCATTATGCACTGGTGCTATGATTTTTTGGGAACATACGTTCCAACTTTAATCGGCGGCATGGTGGTTGTGGTTTTGATTGCTATTCTTGGAGTTGTTTCCGCTACGTTCGTTGGCAAATATAAGTGGGAGGAAATCGAACCTACTAAATAGCTGAGATTTGCTCAGGCTGCCTTGATGAGAAGGCGAACATAACAGTTTGAAAATAAAGAGACGAGGTTTGCGGGGCGCTTAAGCTGAACGAGCCTCGCCTCTCTCGGTTGCCTAAGGCAAGTATTTATGTTGAGCGTTGAATATAAATTTCAGAAAGATTGCCATACTGTTTGTTTGCGAATTGGAAAGCCACTGCGGGCTTATGGGGAGGAACCTTGCAATGATTGCCCTTGCCATGACGATAGTATACTCTGTTGCGGTGCTTCTGGTGGGCGTGCTTATTAAAAGGCGCCGTGCCAAAGACAAGACGATCCGCAATTTTTTCGTTGCAAATGGAAGCATGCCTCTCTTTGCTGTTACGGCCATGCTTTTCGGCGATTTGATAGCCGCTTCCACCACAACGGGAACGGCTGGTACTGGCTATAGTACGGGCTTCGCTGCTTTATGGGGCATTTGGGGTTCAAGTTTCGGCTGCCTCGTTTTCAGCTTTTGCTTCTGCAGATTCTTTTTCGAAATCAGGAAGACGGGCGCCATAACAGGTCCTGAAGCTTTTGGGATTCGTTTCAATCAGAAGATCCGCTATCTGGTACTTGTTTTCACGCTCATCCCTCTGTTCATCGTGTTTTCTACTCAGGTTACTGCCGCAAGCATGTATCTGAGCAGCATGCTTGGCGTCGAAGAACGGGTGGCTACCGCCATCGTATTCGTGGTGTTCCTCGCAATGGCGCTGCTTGGCATTACTGGCGTGGCCGAGATGAACAAGGTGCATTCGTTTGTTTTACTTTTCGGTTTAACGTTCGCTGCTCTTGTGTGCATAAACCATGTTGGCGGCCCGCAGGTTCTGGTGCAAGAGCTTCCTAGCTCATATTTTAATCCGTTCGTTAAAGGTGTCCCGACGGTCATGGCTCAGTTTTTAGGGGGAGCCTTGGGCTTCTCCATCTCTGTAACTTCGATTAACATCGCCTATTGCGCAAAAAGCATTAAGGTCGCAGAGCAGAGCCATGTCATCGTTGCCGTGCTAAGTGCGCTGTTCGCCTTCGCGCCCATGTCTATAGGGCTCTGTGCTGCAGTGAGCTTAGATGATATAAGGGCGGATAACGCATTGTATTTGATGACGGGCTCGGTGTCGCCCGAACTTGCTGGTTTGGCAGTTATGGCGGTGTTCGCGGCCATTTTGTCAACGGCTCCCTGGTTTTTGCTCTCCACGGCGAATCTCATCGTGCGGGAACTTTGCATCCCCATTGCCGAAGCGCGGGGAAAGACGATAAGCGACACGGTCGCTCTGCGTATTTCCAGAGCGACAATCGTAATCGCCCTTATCTGCGGTGTCGCTATCAGCGGGACGAACGTTTCCCTTCTTAACAGTTTGTTGGGAGCTTCCCAAATCAAGGCTATAGCGGTTGTGCTTTTGCTCTTTGGAATTTACTGGAAACGCACTTCGAATGCAGCGGGTTTTGCAGGGCTTCTTGTTGGAGGGACTTTGAGCACCCTTTGGTATATATTGAGCAATCCCTTTGACGTTCAGCCTTTTTGGCCGGGGATAATAAGTTCGGTGATCATTATAGTGATAGGAAGCCTGCTTTGCAGCAAAGGGCCAGTCTCGAAAGATTATGTGAGCTACCAAGCGCGGCTTGTCCGCGCGCAAGATGAGTTTAAGGAGTATCGCGAACTTTGCGATGAGGCGAATCTCGAAGAGAAAAAGGGCTCAATAGCAGAGGAAGCAATAAAGCCGCAAGACAACATGACGGCTTAATATAGGCGGCATTGAGGCGCGCTTTTGCTTTCGCGGCATATGAACCCATAAGGGAAAGAGGGCTCTGTGGAATTCATAATCGTTTGTCTCATGGTTCTATCTTGCCTTGTGCTGCTGAAGATGGAGACGGATCTGAAGCCGGTTTACTTAGCGATTCTGAGCTTCGATATCATTGCTTCATTTGTTGTTCTGGTCATCTTTACTAAAACCACTTTGGCGGGTATATTCTTCTTTGTTAATCTTTTGCTTACGCCGTGGGTTGTCTTCTACCGTTTGAAGGAAGACGTTCCTCTTAGATGCGAGAAAGATAATGCGGACAAGAAGGTGGCGTGGCGCGATTTTCTTTCAGGGCAGTAATGCGGTCTTGAAGCATTGCGAAGCATTATGGCAATATCATCGGGTGGGGGGGCGGTAATGGCGCTTTCGAACAAGAAAACGGAAGTTGCGAGCATAGAGAGCTTTGAGGCTGTTTCACAACAGATGAACGAGACGCTCTATCTTAAAGTGAACGACGCTATCGCCATAGTCGGCTTCGGTCTTTATCTTTCTTGGTTTTATCTAACTATGACCTGCTCTAACGGAGCGGGATACTTTTCACAAATGACATCGATTCTTCTCGTATTTGGTTTTCTGCTCGGGGAGGCGTTCTGTTCGCTGCTTGTTGCATTTCTTGCCAAGCATCTTGCCAAGCGGAAAAGAATATGTATCCTTGCCGTTGTGTCTTGCGTTCTTTTGGCGATGCCAAGTGTCGTTAGCATTGTGCCTAGGGGAGGGGAGATAATATTTTTCTCTTCATGGTTCCTTTCTGGTGTTGGTGCGGTTTTGTTGCTGGGGTTATGGGGTTACTTTCTTGCGCAGCTTAATCACAGCCAGGCGCCTATGTACATGGCCTGTGCGAGCCTTGTTGCAATAGCTTCCCTGATACTTGCCAAAGTTTTTTTGCGAGAAGACATGCTCGCGTTCGCTTGCGTTGCGTGCGCCATGCTTTCGACGGTGCTGTATCTTGCTTGGGCTTTCCGCCTTTGGTCGCTGAGCCTGTTCGTGTATCCTGAAAATGTAAGACCGCCCGATTGGCGATCGCTCCTTCATTCTGCGGGCGCTATGGTGGCGAATAGTTTTCTTCTGGGGTTCGGCTTCTATTTTTTGGCGACTTCAACGGACAGAGTGGGAAACGCTTTGATACTGCTCGGGTTCCTTGCCGCAGCGGTTTTCAAAATCTTTGATATTAAGGCTGGTAATAGGTATCAAGTTGATAAAATAATTAAAGTAATAGCTCCCGTAGCGGCGGTATGCTTTCTTCTCATGCCGTTCGCTTCCCAGTTTGGCCGCTTTACGCTAGTGTTCATCATGGTGTTTTTTGCCATGATCGACGAAATCGTATGCTGGTCGGCAGTGTCGGAATATATGCACGTTCACAGGGTGCAGCCCTTCGCAAATATGGCTTTTGGGCGCTTTGGCGATATTGTCGGTTTGTTTCTCGGATTCGGAAGTGCCTATGCGATTTTCGGATCGAGTATAGAGGAGGCTGTTTCGCCAAGCCTGTTTTCAAGCGTTGTGGTAATCGCCTTTGTCGTTCTTCAGGCATTTTTCTTCAAGGATAACTATACTCCTTACATTGAACACAAAGATCTTAATGAGGAGCTTGAAAAAGATTACACGGTGGCCGATGGGCAATCTCAAGGCAAAGGGGCGTGGATGCGCCGCTGCCAGCTTTTTGCAGAATATTACAGCCTTACTCCAAGGCAGGCGGAAGTGTTGTTTTTGCTCGCAAAGGGAAGGTCTTCGAGTTATATCGAGAAGCAGCTCGTGATAACCAATCATACGGTTAAGGCTCATGTGTACGGCATTTACCAGAAGGCGGATATCCATTCTCGCCAGGAACTTATGGAGCGTCTAGAAGAATTTGAAGATGATGGAGTTAGGATTCCCGTCCCGCAAACCGTGAGGGGAAACCAGGTGCCTCCAACGTCGAAGTAGGCCATTAGCAAAAAAGTCCAATGCGGTTGTTTGGGCATTAGCCAATATCGGAAAAATAAGATTGGCCTCGATGTTGAATGCGCAATATTGAATACAGCCTTATCATCTCTCTTGCTTTGAGAAAAGTTCGTTATGCACGTTTTCAAGAGGAAGGATTTTAATTATGTGTTTCAGGCCACCAGATACTTCTGCGGACAATCACTGTCCGAAATGTGGTTTCAACTACGCTTCTTTCGATACAGTGTGCCCCCAATGCGGTGCCGAATTACCGCAAGCTCCTAGTATCGGCGCTCCGGGCGTACCTGGGGCCCCTGGGATACCTGGGGCTCCGAAAGCTCCTGGAACTCCGGGCGTCCCTGGAGCGCCCGGAACGCCATCGGCTTCTCATGCGCCGAAATCTCCTGGCGTTCCTGGCGTTCCGAGCGCCAAATAAACAGGAAGGTGTTTTGCGATAGCCGACGCTGATCTAATTTGGGATATCGATAGAAAGGAGGGATGCAGCAATGCCCTCCTTCTTCTCTAATCGGATTCCGTTCAGGTTGTCGATAAAAACTGCGGCCTCGATCTCATGAAGTTTTGAGAAGTATCGAGGGCCGTCTTCCATGCCGAGGATGCAAAGGGTTGTGGAAAAGCCATCGCAATCGGCGCTTTTGCTGCCAATAAGTGTAACTGACTGCATGCTCGTCTGTAAGGGGTATCCTGTTTTCAGATCGAGGATATGGCTATAGCGAATATCGTTTTTGTCAAAATACCGCTCGCTCAGGCCGCTTGCTACTGCCGATCGATTGAGGAGGTTGATAGTTCCTACTATAAGATCATGATTGTTGGGGTTGCGAATGCCAATGCGAAAAGGTTCCCCGTTTGGCTTTAAGCCCCGTGTTGCAATATTGCCGCCGAGGCTTAATAGAAAGTTTTCCGCTCCTTTGAGGAGAAGAGATTCGCAAAGTGCATCGGCAATCCATCCCTTGGCGGTTCCTCCTAAGTCTATGGCGGCGTGGGGGTCGGTTAGCCGAGCGTAGTTTTTGCCGCAGCGGACGTCTAGCTGAATGCAATGATAGTCGATATGGCTCAGTGCGTTGTAGATTTGGGCTTCGCTGGGGATAGTCTCTTTGTGAACATCCCAAAGGTCGATGAGGGGTTTGGCGGTGATGTCGAAGAATCCGCATGATCGATCGCAATAGTCGATGCTTGCTTGCAGAAGGCTGAGCGTATCGTCTGCAATGGGAATCCAACATCCATGGGCATTGTTCAATCTGCCTATATCGGAACTGGGGATAAAGGCGGAGAAAAGCAGCTCGTAACGCCTGCACTCCGAACGAAGAAATCGGAAAATTTGAGGGGCTATTTCGATGTTGCAGTATACATTAAGAGAGACAACCGTTCCAAAGGCGTCGAACGAAAAGGAGTACGCATCTGGAGAACAGGGGTTTGTGACGTCTTTCATAGCTCGGCAATTATAAACGATAAGGGGCGGTAAGAAACGAAAAAGGAGTTTTTCATGGAGAGTACGGAGGCAAAGCCGAAAAAAGGGGAAGAGAAGTTGGACGGCATTGTTACTGAGACTTACGATAAGAGCCTTCACTTGAAAAAGGATGCGCCAGTTCTTCTATCGCCCGGCGAGAAATGCCCTTCAATTTACGACAAAGAGAAGAGTAGCTAAGATCGACATAGTCTTTCGAGAGGGGGCGGAATCACTGCTTGTCATTTTAGGCTTATAAGGAAATTGAGAAGTCAGATTCAGTTTGCTGTTCGTACGGCGTTTTGCGGTTGAGTTTGGGTATGTTTTGAAGTGTTGCTTTGTTTAGGGGGGGTCGCAATGACGATAGACGCAAGTATTCTCAAGGACTACGTCGCTTCTTTTTGTGTTGTGGAATCGTATCATCATAATGGACGTTCGTATGATTGGGTGGAGAAGCGTGTTGCAGGTGAAGGATTCGCCCAAAATGTTCTCTATGTTTGCGATGGGTCGATCGAATGCGTTGGCGAAGATGAACAAGGCAGCTCTTTTTCTTCCATGAAGCCGAGCGTTTTGTGTGTTCGCAAGGGCGAGGACGCACGCATTCTTCATTGCAGTCGCTGCAAAATAGGAAAGTCCTTTTTTGCCTGTGAGTCCGATTTCAGTATCGTCGATATAGTGAGTATGCTGCAAGCGTATATTAGAAGGATCAACGGCTGGAAATTCGATATGGCCAACGCAATGTTGTGCGGGGCGATGTATCAGGAAGTTCTGACGCTCAGCGAGTCCATCTTCAGAAATACATCATCGTAACAGATGCTGCCCATAGGCTTGTTGCGAGCGCAAATAGCCATGCGGATACTGAGGGGTTAGCTCAAAAGGTAATAGAGAACGGCGGTTTTGATGAGGGGCAGGTGACCCGGCTTACGAAATCCGGGTTCTTCAGGAACACGCTTGCCTCGCGTATGTGTTGGTGGGTTGACGATGCTGCCGATAGTTCTTCGGCAGGTTTCATTAGCCATACTTTTCGCGTAGAAGGGGAATTCTACTTGCATCTCGCAATGGAGTGCAACATCGATGTTCCCACCCGAGGCCTCCAGATGCTGTTTGACTGTCTTGTTGACAGTATCGGTCATTGTGTTATGAAGGAGTATTATCATCAGGGGGTTGAGGGGAGCAAGGTAAGCCGCTTTATTTCAGCGGTTGAACAAGGGGATGTTCATGAACCCTCGAGCATTGAATCAACGTGCGGTTTGCTGGGAATTCCGTTTGAGGGTCGATTCCGCTTATTTGTGATTGAGCCGCGCAACGACTATTCTTTGGGCTATATGGCCCGTGTTCTCGAGAAAGATCTGGAATTAAGCTGGTTGTCGGTCCATGATGACGAGATCTCTTTTGTTAGCGCGAACCCGAAGCATTGGACTAAGCAAGGGGTGGCGGAAGATGCCGTTCTAAAGCGATTTGCGCAGAACTACAACATCCGATTAGGGGCTTCGGGCACATACCTGTCGTTTACGGAGACACGGTATGCTTATCGACAAGCAAAAGCAGTACTTGCGCTTCCTGCAAGCGCATTGGCGGAAACCCCTTTTGATGCTTGTCCGCATGCCTTACTGTTTGAAGACTATGCTTCGTTCTGCGTCCTCAACGAGGCGGATGCTTTCGCGAAGGACGAGATGCTCCGGTATCTTATAGGGCACAATCCCGTGAAAATGCTGGTAGATATCGATGACGCTGGTTCGTCCTGCAACGCAAAGATTCTTTACTATTATCTTATGTCCGAATGTGATGCTGCGGAGGCGGGCAAGCGATTGTACATGCATCGAAACTCGGTATACTACAGATTGAAAAAGATTTCAAACCTTCTAGATATCGATCTATCGGATCAAGCGACAGTGGCCTACCTGCGCTTTCTGTATATTCTGATGAAGCTGCAAGGAATGCTGTGCTTTTAGTGGAAGGTTTGAACAAATTCCCGATCCGACTACCTCTGGCTCGGCTACCTTCGATTTGGCTAAGACATGCGCTTTTCCAGTTGCTCGTACACCAGTCGAGAGAGTTCGGAGATTGTGATGGCGTTCGATGCGCGATCGGCGTCGATCTGAATGCCTAGCTCTTTGCCTATAAATATCACTAGCAATATCTTCTTCGTCATAACGGAAGACGTGTTGTTGCATTTCGCTTCAAGATCGATACCCTTAACTTGCGAGACGTCTATGCCCAAACGTTTCGCAACGGACAGCTCGCCAAGAGCATTGAAATACTCACTCGTCATATCTTCTCGATCAAGAAAATACTTGATCCGAGTTACTTCTGTTATGCAGCTCTTTATCGCGGCCTCGTTTAGCCTCTCTTGTGACGTTTCGCTTAGATTGCGCAGAAGAAGACGAGCTTTATTGTCGGCCTGGTCATATTTTGCCTTTATCGCCGGATCGATGCCTATCTTCGCATTAATGTTGTATTCCAAGATTTCATCCTTCCGACGAAGTCTTTCTTGCACGTACTCATTGTACAAAACCTGTTGATGGGCGCTTGGATGCTAGTGCAAGAGATCCAAGAGCTTTTTTCGTGCTGGCGTATCAAGTACGGCGGATTATTAAGAGCTTATTATGAAAGTGGCCTTGCAAAAGGGGCAAGGCGAAAGCAGACGGGATAAGGAGGCTGACAATGTACGAAAAGTATGCAATCGATCGTCCTATCGACATGAAGCTCAATGTTAGACCGGTGTATAACGCGCTGATTCACCAAGTAGCGTTTGAGGGGCCGTGCCGCTTTGGCGACAAAGACGAGCTTACAAAAGAATTCGACGAACTATCCGCAAAAGAGGGATTCAAGCGCTTTAGTGCCCGCATTGCGAGCATTGGCGAAGGTAACCCTGATATCAACATGCTCGAGCCCGTGCTGACCACAGGAACCGACGAATTCGTTTATCAAGAAGACGTGTTCGAGAAGCTTGCGGAAAACGTTGGAGATGTCGATGTCTTCTTCATCCAGGCGGTAAGCCCTTCAACGAGTCGTCTTATAGCGGAAATGATCGAGCGTTTTGGCAAGCCCATCATTTTGTTCAATTCTTCGGGTACTATTACCGAGGGCAATATCTCTTCGTTCCACTCGCGCGGGGTCAAGGAAATCTACGGCGTTATCGACTGGAATCAGGCCGAGCTTTTCATGCGCGCCATGAAGGCCAAGAAAGCGCTTGCTCGCACGCGTGTTCTTGAGCTGTTCCGTCACGAGTCCGAGCATTATCTGACCGATGACTGCAACACCAAGGACACTTTCGGCGTACAGGTTACGGGTGTGAACATTCACGAGATGTTCGATATGCTCAACACCAATGAAAACGGCACCGAAAACTACACATTACCGCTTCGCAAGGTGTACAACCTTACGGCAGAAGATGATGCCGAAGCCGAGCGCGTGGCGGACGAGCTTATTGCATCTGTTGATGACTCTTGGATAGAGCGTGACAAAGTGGTGAAGTCGGTTCGCTTCAACATTCTTACACGCAAGCTCATGAACAAATGGAACTGCAATGCGTTCACTGGCCAGTGCAAGGAATGCTGCGCCACAACGCGTATCAACAACGCCCAGGTAACTTATTGCCTCGGTCATTCTCTCAACAACGAAGACCGTGTCGTTTCGGCTTGCGAGGGAGATCTGAACGCACTTAAGGCGATCACCGTTATGGCCTGCCTCTCTCGAAAGGCTCCGTATCAGTCGAACACTTCACCGATCGTGCTCAATGACGACGGAAGCATTATGGCAAGCATGTGGTTCCAGCCAAGTCCGGTTGTTGAGGAGTATCCCAATGAGCTGTATTGCAACTGGCATGCGGTTCCCAATCGCCGGATGAAAGACGGCTACGACTCCGACAACCTTCTTCCCGTCGCCCTCGGTCCGTTCACCGCGTCGGCGCGCTTCGGCGCAACGTTCAGGCATGATTTCTCTCAGGATAAGGGCGAGGCGGTCACTCTCATGCGCTTCAATCCCGAGGGGACGAAGATGCTCGTTACGCGCTCGCACGTGCTCGACGGAACGGGTTACGAGCGCTATGGCTGCCCAGAAGGTTTTTATTATCGCATCACCAATCGCGACGAGTTCTTCCAGACGCAGATCGAGTTTGGCTCGCACATGGTTATGGTGTTCGGCGACTATCTTAAAGAATTGAAGGCATTCGCCAAGATCATGCATCTTGAGATGGTCACCTTCACTGACGATTAAGGGCTGCGCTGCTCGCTCTATCCGGATCGCCTTGTTTTTCGGTAGGGCTGCATATGCTCGATCTGATATTTCCGACTTGCTGATCGGTAGACTTATAAGCCCGCGCATATAATTTACCAAGCGGGAAATTTGCAAGCCCGCGCGCATAATTCTTGATTCTTGACTGCCAGACTCTTGATTGTGCGTGCGGGCTTTGCTTTGAAGGCATGTTCGTAAGCGCGCCATACGTCCCTTGTCAATTTTCTTTGCACTGATCGTATCCCTTTTTGCAAAAGCTCGTCTTGCAGCGTGTTGGTTTTCCGCAGGGTGTGTGTGGACGCGTTTCATAATCGACGGGCATATCATTTGCGAGGGAGCCGCCATCCGCCTCTATTACGGTCGGCGTATCGAGAATCTTGAGTCCTACTCGGTTTTTCAAAAGATCTCAAAATATTGTCTGTTTTCCTTGTTTAACTTGGCTGGCCATCGTAAACAGTCCTTCTCTATCACTTACGCCGAATTTTTGGTAGATATGCCGAATATGCGCCTTTGCCGTGCCGTTCGCAATAAACATTTTATCCGCAACTTCACTTGCGCTGCATCCCCCGAGAAGCAGACAAAACGCCTCGAATTCTCTCTCGCCGAGACCCTTTGAATCTGCGAGAGCTTTCAATCTCTTCTCTTCAGCTTTCTGCTTAAACTCTTCGTCCTCAACATGCTCGTTAAACTCGTATCGCATTATCACTTTGAGCGAGGTGTTATTAAGGCTGGTTGAAACGCAGATTACAATTACTATGATGCAGACTGTCGATATTCCGCTTATTGCCATGCCGGCACTGGAAAAGTGTTCCACGGCAATCTCCGCGAAAAAGCGACCGGCAAGGCATCCTATAAAAACTGAGAATACAGACTGAACCCCCATCTCATAGGGCGAGCACTCTAGTTTCTTTGCCAATGCGATCATGAAGAGAATTGTCAAAAAAATCGTAAGCGCCAAGCCGTTTGTTGAGATAGCAAACAACACTGTTGGAGATACAGAAAAAAATGACGAGAGAGACAAAGCCGAAGCAATTATTACAAGTGACACATTCATAAGAATGCCCATCTCGATTTTCTTCATAAATAGCACCGCAACCAGAATTGCAAGCACGGCTGGTAAGACAACGAGCCATATCTCGTCGCTATGCCACGCAATGCGATCCACAAGTGAAAGCGAAAGCATGGCAGCAAAGCAAAGCGCAAAAACCGCAACAAGCAGAACCACGACAGGAGTTTTAATGCTGGCTTTTAGAGAGACGCCCTTCAATTCACTGCTCCATCCTTTTTTCGAAGCGTCGAGCATAAAGAGATGCCTGCAAGAAGAAGTATTGCCGCATATCCTGCCGTAAATCTATCCTGCGCCATACCGACAAGGAACCAAGATAGAACAACGCCTATAACCAGACTGCAAACTAGGCAAATCGCAACTTGCTCTATTGATTTGTCGGCATAACATTCAAACCAGAATGCACTCGTCAAAGCTACGAAGGCTCCAGTTCCAGCAGAAGATATTAATAAGATAATTTCGTGCCAAGGAACATCGGTAATTCTTGATAGTAGAAATGCTGTGCACGACACAAATGCAAGAGTCGCAACGATCTTCTGCGCGTTCTGCGCAAAACGAATGAACCTACTTAAGGACAAGCAAAGTACGGTTGCGATTATTCCCCCACAGCACATCACATCCGCATAAGACAATACAGAGAAAATAGTGAACGACCCCATTGAGAAATGGGTCAAAAGTACAAGTGCCGCGAGGAGCGCAGGAGCAAACTCGCGCGGGTGCATTGTCTTTGCAGAGTCAATAATGGCTCGCGGTGTGCGCCTCTTGCAAAATCGTCTGTTCACGGTCTAGCCCTCCTCATAACGCCGACACAGGCATTGTACTCCTTTCGCTAACCCAGCTCACTAACCTCTTTGCGAAAAGGGAGGGTTAGTCTTTTGCTGGGAATCGACGCAATACAACGAGACTTAACCCTTCTCAAGTGATTTATGGTTGTAGCAAGGGAGGCGGAAGAGCTTCCCCGGACAAAGGAGGGAACATGGAAAAACCAGTTCAAAGTACAGGCATTACGCGTCGAAATTTCTTGGCGGGGGCGGCTTTTGCTGGTACGGGAGCCGCGCTTATGGGGCTTGCTGGCTGCTCTTCTTCGAGCGGCAACGAGCAAAGCAAGTCTGCCGAGGAAGCCACTCCAAGTGCTTCAGGAGACAACGTTGCCCCAGCTGCTGAATCTTGGAAAATCGCGCCCGAACCCATTGGCGATGCGGATATTGACGAAACCGTTGACTGCGATATTGTCATCGTTGGAGCTGGTATTGCGGGGTTGCCTGCAAGTATGCTCGCTGCAGAGCAGGGCGCCAATGTGCATATAGTGGAAAAGGCAGGCACTTACGGCACTGCTCGTCTGTGCACGAGCGGCTTCAATGCGAAACTTCAGACCGAAAATGGCATCCATTACGACAGGAAAGAATTCATTACCGAAGCGTGGAAGATCACCAATGGTGTTCAAGGCCGCATGTCATCCTATGGGAAATGGTTTGATAATTCCGGTCTTTACGTCGATTGGCTGCAAGAAATTTTCCAATCGCAGGGCTACGATTTGGTGGCTCAGCAAGTAAACGGTTTTAAAGGTTACGAACGACGGCATCGGACAGCAAGGCTACGATTCATTTTGGACAGCCTTTGCCTCAATGATTTATTTCGTTGACAAAGATGGCAAAACGCTCGACTCGGGTGTTAATCCCGATTGGACTGGTATAATGGCAAAATATGCCGAGGATCATGGCGCGACGTTCCACTACAATTCCCCTGCCGTCCAACTTGTCCGTGAGGAAGGCGACAAAGGTCGCGTTACTTCAGTCATCTGCGAGGACGAGAGTGGCAAGTACGTAAAATACAACGCCTCGAAGGGAATACTCTTGACGACTGGCGACTTCGCGTCTAACAAGGATATGATGGGTTATTACAATCGCAGCCTCCTGAAGGCCAGCACCGCCATTGCCGAAGCCAAAAATACAGGCGACGGTCATAAGATGGGACTTTGGGTAGGTGCCGATATGGACGATTTTGCCTGTGGCGACTGTTTCCCCTTTGTTGGAGTTACGCTTGGCAACGAGCGTCCGAAATCGGACAAGACCAAATCGTATGCCGCAATAGCAAGCCTGCCGGTTCTTATGGTCGATTGCACTGGACGCCGCATCGCAGCAGAAAACCTTCCGTTCCAAGGGTTCTCGATTCCGAAGATCACTTCGACGCCCGACGGAGCCGCCTATAGCGTTTGGGATAGCGCTTGGGAATCTAAATTCCCATCCGATTATCCTCGTGAAGACTATCTTTCCACCAATACCGCAGAACAAATTGAAATAGACATTGAAGCCGGAACGATTCAGAAAGCCGACACGCTCGAGCAGCTTGCTGAAATCGCTGGGTTTGACAAGGATATATTCCTTGCCAATGTTGAGCGATACAACAGCCTTTGTGAAAAGGGCGAGGACTTGGACTTCTACAAAAGTCCCTTATGGATGACGACGATCGACACTCCTCCTTACTATGTTTCGAAACATATCGTTAGTGTCACGAGCACTCGAGGCGGTCTTAAGATCAACGACCAGATGCAGGTGCTTGACAAGAAGGGTATTGCCATCCCTGGTCTGTACGCAGCAGGTAATACTGCAGGATCTTTCTACGGCAACGTCTATCCGCCGAATATCATGGGTACGGGTATCGGCCACGGACAATGCTTCGGATGGCTCGCCATTAAAGACATGCTTGGAATGGAAGTTCTTTAGTTTTCCTTTTATCAGCAAGCAAGGAGCATCAATGAAGAAAGCGACGATAATAATTACAGCGTTTGTGCTATGCGCCTTTATCGTTTGTCTGTGTGCTTGTTCTTCGTCTGGGGCAAACGGCACTCAAGGCGATTCGGGCAAATTGTTGACCGAAGCTGCCGCAGGGAGTCTTAGGGCAATTCATAATGATGAGCAATGGGCGACGATCGAAAAGGATTCAAGCAAGAAAACATGTCTCGGGTGCCATTCGCGAGATAGCATTGTCGCAGCAACCGCCAACTACAAGGGAATCGAGGGGCTGAATCCCCACGCATCCCATACTGAATCGTACGACTGCACAAAATGTCATTCGCTGACGGGGACAAATGTGCTCGTATGCAACACGGCATGCCACGGAGGCTATCATGGAGACGGCGAAGGCTGGCCGCTTCCTAACGAAAACTGGGCAGACCCGACCGAAGAGCTGCCTGCGGCAGACGGGGAGGCAATTCCTCACAACGCGTAGAAGGCATTGTAAATTACCCAAAACATCTGGCTCTAGAGGTTGGGTCTCGATACTCGAGGCTGACCTCTAGGGTCGATTTTGTAAGAGAGCCGCATTTTCGTCGTTCGTTTCGATTCGAAAAAATAGGCGGAAACGGAGATTTTTTCTCGAAATTATCTCCGAATTTGCCTATAATTTCGAATCTAGGGAAAATGAGGAAAATGATCGAAGGACGGCTGGTGTGGAAAGAAAGATAGCCCCTAAGCTCATAGAATGGAAGTCGCGGTCTTCCAAAAAGCCGCTTGTTGTTTTCGGGGCGCGGCAAACCGGTAAGACGACATCGATTTTGGATTTTGCCGCCGTCACCTATCGGCAAGTTGTCCACATAGATTTTTACAGGCAGCCTCAGCTCAAAGCTGCATTCAAAGGCAGTTTGGAGCCCGCTTCCATAGTGTCTGCGCTAAGCGCTCTTCTCAATCGGGATATCGACGCGACCGACACTCTTCTGTTCTTCGACGAAATACAAGATTGCGACGAAGCCATCACATCGCTCAAATTCTTCTGCACCGATGCGCCCGAATACGATGTTGTCGCGGCCGGAAGTTTGCTGGGCGTGCACGTGGCTCGGAAGGGGTCGTTTCCCGTTGGGTATGTGGACATGCTCACCATGCACCCCATGGATTTCGAGGAATTCTGCTGGGCTTTGGGCGAGGCGCGGTCGTTCGGCTTGGTAAAAGAGGCGTTCGCCGCTCTTGGGTACTGTCCGGCACATGATCGCATGATCGAGCTATACCGGTCGTATCTGCTGGTGGGAGGCATGCCGGAGGCTGTTCTGACGTACGCTTTGAGTAAGAGTCTTGGGAAAGTGAGCAAGGTGCAAAGCGACATACGGACTGCGTATGTCGCCGACATGGCGAAGTATATGGAAGGCGCAGACGCCGCGAAGGTTGTTTCGTGCTGGGAAAGCTTGCCGACCCAGCTTGCGAAAGAAAGCGGCTCTACGAAGTTCATGTGGAAGTACGTTGCGAGTGGCGCGAAAGCCGAGCGGTACGCCAGCGCGGTTGACTGGCTGGTCGCCGCAGGCGTGGTTGACAGATGCACGCAGGTGACAGATGGCGTATCCCCGCTTAAGTCGTTCGAGAATCCCTCCTCTTTCAAGCTCTACGTCGCCGACACGGGTTTGCTGGCGAACGCCTTCGGAGCCGTTCCCTCCGACTTCGACGGCACGGATCACAGAAGTGCGCGCTTTCGCGGGGGCATCGCCGAGAACTATGTGATGCAGCAGCTGGCTGCGAGGGGCGTGCATCCCTATTACTGGGGGGTGCAGAGCACGCACGAGGTCGAGTTCGTGGTCAAGTTGCGCGACGGCGTTGTTCCCATTGAAGTCAAATCAGGAAGTCGCGTAAGTTCTGCGAGTGCGCATCGCTTTGCCGAAAAATATGGCAGCCCCTACGTCGTTCGCGTGACGAGTAAGAACTTCGGTGTCGACCGATCAGTGAGAAGCGTTCCCCTCTATGCGGCTTGTTTGCTTGCCCAGTGGTGCGAGTAGGCAAGAAACCGTGCAGGTAGGGAACCGTGCGGGGGAGGCAAGAGATCGTGCGCTCAAGGAGCCGTGTGGGCAGGAGGTTGTGTGAGCAAGAGACCATAGAGGCATAAAAACAGTCGCTTTCGCTCTCGTCCCGATGGCTGCGGGCCCTTGCAGGAAGGCATCCGTTGCACGAAAAGTCGCGAATTGTTGCGCTTAGAAGAAGGATAAAGGAAGCGAGCGGAAGAGGGCTTCGAATAACGCCTGTTCAGAAGGCCGCTCGTTCCCCGACTCTTCCCTGAAATTCAATGAGGGCGGTTTTCCCTCCGTCGTTCTACGGGGAAAGCGCAACAATTCGCGGCTTTTTGTGCACTCGGGGATGACTTTTGTGCACTCGGGGACGATTTTTGTGCTCTGGAGGACGATTTTTGTGCGCTGGAGGGGGCTTTGCCGCCGTGATCGGCGATTCGCGTCCGCAGCCGCAGTCCTAACCTGAAAAAATAGGCGGAAACGGAGATTTCTTCTCGAAATTATCTCCGAATCTGCCTATAATTTCGAATCTAGGGAAAATGATCGAAGGGCGGCAAGCTGTCTCGGCCCGGTTCCGGCACGTCTCAGCCGTCTCGATCCGGTTCCGGCGCGTCTTCGTTTTCCGTCGTTTTCCGTTTTCTGTTTTCTCGTCGTTTGTCGGCGATATCGCGTTTCCCAGTGTTGAGAAGTGCGAAAATGCTTACCGAATCCGGTTCGGTTTCTGCGGAAAGGTAGGCTGAAGATGGCACTGCGCATTGCAACGGACATCGGCGGCACGTTTACGGATCTTGTGGCCGTGGACGAGCGCGGTAAGACGGTGACGTTCAAATCACACACTACGCCCCCGAATTTCGAGCAGGGGGTGATAGACGTCCTTGGGAAAAGCGGGCTCGATCCGCGCGAGGCGGCCGATTTCATTCACGGCACCACCACCATCATCAACGCGCTCACCGAACGCACGGGCGCGAAAACGGGCCTCATCACCACGCGCGGCTTCCGCGACGTGCTGGAAATAGCGCGTTGCAACCGCCCCGACCTCTTCAACCTCGTGTTCGCGAAACCGCGCCCCTTCATTCCGCGCTATCTGCGCTGCGAGGTGGACGAGCGTATCGATTACACGGGCGCGGAGGTGCGACCCCTCGATGAGGAAAGCGTGAGGCAAGCCGTGGCGTACTTGGTTGAGCAGGGCGTGCAGGCCATTGCCGTGTGCCTAGTGAACTCGTATGCGAACGACGAGCACGAGTTGCGGGTGGCGAAACTTGCGCGCGAGCTGGCTCCCGGCGTAGCAATAGCCCCATCGGTTGAGGTCACGCGCGAGTGGCGCGAATACGAGCGCACCTCGACCGCCGCGCTCAACGCCTATGTGGCCCCGGTCGCCTCCACCTATCTTGATCGCTTGGAAAGCAGGCTCGGCGAGGCGGGCTATGCGGGCAAGCGCTACATCATGCAGTCGAACGGCGGCACCACCACCTTCAAGCAGGCGCGCCGCACGCCCATCAACATGGTGGAGTCAGGTCCTGTGGCGGGCGTGTACGGCGCGGCCATTCTGGGCGAGATCTTAGGTGAGAAGAACGTCATCGCGCTCGATGTGGGCGGCACCACGGCGAAATGCTCGCTTATCGACAACGGTCACGTGAAGGTAACCTCTGAGTACCGCATCGAACGCACGGAAAGCTACGCGGGCTATCCCATCATGGCGCCGGTCGTGGACATTGTGGAAATCGGCAACGGCGGCGGCTCTATCGCATGGGTAGACGAGGGCGGCTCGCTCAAAGTGGGTCCGCGCTCCGCCGGCGCTCTGCCGGGACCTGTGGCTTACGGACGCGGCGGCACCGAGCCCACTACGACGGACGCGAGCCTGGTGACAGGCCGCCTTTCCCCGCGCAACTTCGATGTCGAAGTTGACATGGAAGCCGTTCGCGCCGCCGTGAAGCGCGTGGTGGGCGACGCGTTCAACATGAACGCCGACGATGCTGCGCTTTCCATTCTGCGCGTGGCCGAGGCGAACATGTTTAACGCGCTCAAGCTCATATCGGTGCGGCGCGGCTACGACCCGCGCGATTTCGCGCTCGTGGCGTTCGGCGGCGGAGGCCCCATGCACTGCGCCGACCTTGCGCGCGAGCTCAACGTGCGTCGCGTCATCGTGCCGGTGGCGGCGGCGGTGTTCTCGGCATGGGGCATGCTCATGACCGATATGCGCCACGACTACGTGCAAACCAGCATCCGTCGCATGAACGATGTGAGTGCAGCTGAGCTCAACGCACTGTGGAAGCCGCTCATCGACGAAGCTGCCGAGCAGTTTTCCGACGAGGGCATCGCGCCTGAACAGGTTGAGTACACCTTTGCCATCGACATGCGCTATATGGGTCAGGAGCACACGGTCGAAGTGGAAGTGCCGCCCGTTCCGTGGACAGATGACCAGAAAGCCGAGGTAGTTGCGCGTTTCCACGAAGCGCACGAGCGCCTGTTCACGTTCCAGCTTCCCGAAACCCCCACCGAGATAGTGAACCTGCACCTTGTGGGTCACGGGCGACTCACCAAGCCCGAACTGGCGGAGATTCCGGCACAGGAAGGGCCGGTGGAAGAGGCTCTTATCGAGCATCGCCGTGTGTACTACGAACACGAAGGGTGGGTTTCCACTCCTGTTTACGCGCGTGGGAAGCTAGGGGCGCATGCGGTGCTCACAGGGCCGGCAATTGTGGAAGAACAGGCGGCGTCGACCGTTGTCGGCGCAGGTCAAAAGCTTTCCGTCGACTCGTTTGGCAACCTCGTCATAGATTTGGAGGTCGAATAGCCATGGCATGCAACAACGTTTCCGCCGAGGGCGCGGTCAATCCGGTAACTCTCGACATTGTGAAAGACTCGCTCATCGCCATAAGCAACGAGGTGTTCTACTCGTTCGCCCGCACGTCGATGAGCCCCATCATCTACGAAACGCTCGACTATGCGAGCGGCATCGCCGACGAGAACGGTCTTCTGCTCACGCAAGGCAACGGTGCATGCGGCTTCATTGGGCTTATCGCTCCCATGATCGACGAGATCATAGTGAAGTTCGGCCGCGAGAACATGCGCCCGGGCGACGTCTACCTTATCAACGACCCCTACCTGGGCGGCGGCACGCACCTTTCCGACATTGGCATGGTGATGCCGGTGTTCTACGGCGAGAAGCTGGTCGCGTTCGTGGGGAATAAGGCGCATTGGTCCGACGTGGGCGGCATGGCGGCCGGCTCCTTCACCACCGACTCGACCGAGGTGTTCCAAGAGGGCATGCGCTTTTCCGGCGTGAAGCTGCTCGACGCGGGCGAGCCGGTGCGCCCGCTCATTGACACCATCATGAGCAACGTGCGCTTCCCCGAAAGCGCGAACGGCGACATGTGGGGCCAGATCGCCTCGCTGCGCACGGGAGCCAAGCGCATCGGGGAACTGTGCGACAAGTACTCCGCCCCCGTGGTGCTGAAATCCATGGAGCGCCTGCTTAATCAAGGCGAGGCCATTGCGCGCAAGCGCGTGGCAGAAATTCCCAACGGAACCTTCGACATGGAAGAGTTCATGGACGACGACGGTTACGGAAACCCCGTGCGCGTGAAGGTGCATGTGGAAATTACCGACGACGAGTTCATAGCCGACTTCACGGGTTCAGAGCCGCAGGTGGCAAGCCCTATCAACACCGGATACAGCTCGCTTGCCGCCGGCGTGCGCGTGGTGTACATGTCTATTCTGGGCCCTGAGCTGGCTGTGAACGACGGCGTGTTCCGTCCGCTCAAGATTATCGCTGAAGACGGCACCATCATGCAGTGCCATGCTCCGGCGCCCACGAGCTGCTACTTCGAGAGCATGCTGTATGCGGCCGACGTGGTTTGGAAGGCTCTCGCGCCGGTGTTCCCCGAATCGCTGGGCGCGGGGCACATGCTTTCCGTGTGTTCGGTGGTGCTTGCGGGCACTAAGCAGAAGACCGACGAGCCGTTCCTCATCGTGGAGCCGACCGGCGGCGGCTGGGGCGCCAGCATGGGCAAGGACGGCGAGGTCGGCCAGTTCTGCGTGGGCGACGGCGAAACCTACAACGTGCCTGTTGAAATGGCCGAAAGCCGCTACGGCATCATGGTGGACGAATATTCGCTGCACACTGACGGCGCGGGCGCGGGCGAATTCCGCGGAGGTTCGGGCGCGGTGCGCGTGTACCGCGCTATGACCGACGGCCAGTTGTTCACGGCATCGTTCGGTCGCAACAAGTACCCGGCGTGGGGTGCGGCAGACGGTTCCGACGGTTCGTACAATTACTTCGAGATCGTTCGTGCTGATGGCGGCAAGGAAGGCCCCATGGGCATTACCGCGCGCACCGTTCTCAACACGGGCGATTCCGTGCGCATGTATACCTGTACCGGCGGAGGTTACGGCAACCCGCTTCTGCGCGACGCCGAGCGCGTGGCGGAAGACGTGCGCAACGGCTACATCACCGCTGAGCAAGCTGTAGCCGATTACGGCGTGAAGGTGAACGAGGCGACGTTTGCCGTTGCCGGCGAAAGCGAAGACCGTCGCGCCGCTTGGGCGGCACAAACGAGTCGCGCCGTCCAAGCGGCGACAGCCTGCGGAAAAGAAGGCACTGCCAGAGAAGACGACTGCGGGCTGCCGAGCCGCGCGGCATCTGAGAAGTGCGGAAAAGAGGAGGTGGTCGCATGATCGTGCGCACGGCAGCGGAAACCCCCGAGCGCACGCGTGCCGACGGCGTGGTCATGTGCGATTTCTTCGGCGATGCCGTGCCCGCAGGCCCTGGGGTTTCCATGGGTCACGCGTCCTTTCCCCCGGGGTGCGTGGTGCCGCCCGCCTCGCACACGGGAGACGAGTACGCTTACGTGCTCAAAGGCTGCATGACCTGCGAATCGGCCGGGGTCGTGCATCGTATGCACGCAGGTGAGGCGTCGTTTATTCCCGCTGGCGAAGAGCACACCAGCCGCAACGAAACCGACGAGGAGGCCGTGGTGGTGTGGATGCTCGTAGAGCGTCCATAGAAGCAGGTGCGGCGAAAGCGGCAAAAGCGGCTGCAGGGGTGCGGCGAAAGCGGCTGCAGGGGTGCGGCCGCAAAAGCCGCAAAAGTGTAAAACCGTAGCAGGTCCCGTTTCAGCGCGCAGCGGGATTCTGCTATACTGTTCGCGTCGATTCCGTTCGTTCGTAAGGAGAATACCATGATCGTTACCACGGCAGATATTGTTCCTGGGCAAAATGTGCAGATTCTTGGGTTGGTGCGCGGCAACATCGTCACGTCCAAGAACATCGGACGCGACATGATGGCCGGCATGAAGGGCATTGTGGGCGGCGAAATCAAGTCGTACACTGAAATGACCAACGAAGCGCGTCAGATTGCGGAAGACCGTATGGTCGCCGAGGCACAAGCCCTTGGCGCCGACGCGGTGGTCGCCATGCGCTTCGGCAGCAGCTCCATCGTGCAGGGCACAACGGAAATGCTCGCCTACGGTACCGCCGTGAAGTTTGTGTAGGAGCGTATCTGAGGCGGTGCGCAATTCTCGTTGACGGATTCGCCGCCTTTTGATTGAGAAACCTCAGAACGATAGAGCGTCTGATGCCTTCCGGGCATCGGGCGCTCTATTTTTGCTGCCGATCAACGAAGCTTTTGCTTGCTGACTACATTTTACCCAAACTTTACTTTTGCCAAACATGCCTCAGATATTCTGAGGATATCCTAAGTTCGCATACTTGTGAAAAACGGGTGCTGCCGTGGTCGCTTGTGAAAAACGGGTCTGCCACGGTAACACCTTGGCGAACGAAGGAGATTCTGAGGGCACATGGATGTTGCAACCCTTGTAATCGTCGTGCTTGTCATTGCCACTGCGCTCATATTCGATTTTACGAACGGCTTTCACGATACGGCGAACGCCATGGCAACTTCCATTGCGACAGGCGCCCTGAAGCCGAGAACAGCTGTTTTAGCGGCGGGCACGCTGAACCTGATCGGCGCGTTTCTTTCTACCGAGGTGGCGAAGACCATCTCGGGCGGCATTATCAACGAGGCGCAGGTGACCATCAGCCCGGAATTCATCTTCGCGGGGTTGGTGGGCGCCATCATCTGGAACCTCGTCACGTGGCTGGTGGGGTTGCCGTCAAGTTCTTCCCACGCGCTGTTCGGCGGTTTGGTGGGCGCCGTCATTGTGGGCGCAGGTGTCGAGGGCGTGAACTTCGCGGCCGTTATCGCCAAGGTGCTCGTTCCCGCGCTCGTCTCGCCCGTTGTGGCGGGGCTTGCGGCCTTCGCAGCCGTGAAGCTCATATATACGGTGGTCAAACGCATGAGCGAAAATCAGGTCGAGTCGGGCTTCCGCCATGGGCAGACGGCGACTGCGTGTTTGGTGGCTCTTTCGCACGGCACGAACGACGCGCAAAAGACCATGGGCATCATCACGCTTACGCTCATTGCCGTGGGTTTGCAACCTTCGGGTTCCGGCCCTGAGCTCTGGGTTGTGGCGGTATGCGGTCTGACTATTGCGCTTGGCACCTACATGGGCGGGTGGCGCGTCATCCGCACGTTGGGGAAGGGTCTAACCGAAATCAGCACGCCGCAAGGCTTTGCGGCTGAAGCCGCTTCCGCAACCACCATTCTGGTTTCCTCGCACCTGGGGTTCGCGCTTTCCACCACGCAGGTGTGCTCCGGCTCCATCATAGGCTCTGGCCTTGGCAAGAGAGGCAACAAGGTGAACTGGGGAGTTGCTGCGCGCATGGTGGTAGCGTGGCTCGTAACGTTTCCGGCGGCGGGCATCGTGGCCGCACTTGCCTGTACGTTGGCGAAGACCGACCTTTGGGGAACTGTTGCCGTGGCTGTCATCGCCGTTCTTGCGGCGGGCATTATCGTTGCCCTTTCGAAGCGCAATCCGGTGAACTCAGCGAACGTGAACGAGCAAGCCGATGTGAAGATAGGCGCACCGAAGTCGCAGCAACCGCAAACGCAGCCCCAGTCGCAGCCGCAGCCCCAGTTGCAGTCGCAGCCGCAGCCCCAAGCGGCGTGAGCCGGATACGAGCTTGACGTGAGCGCGAACCGAGCGCGAATCGGGCGCTGCGAACCGAGCGCGAATCGGGCGCTGCGAACGGGGCGCGAATCAGGCGTTGCGAACGGAGCGCGAACCGAGCGCCGCAGGTTAGACGGGTCGGGCCAAGCATAGCCCCAAAGGGTTTGGGTTTAAAGGAGATGTCGACATGCTTTTGCAGGAAATTACCAGCTTCGTGACCGTTCTTTTGGTTACGGTGTGCATTGCAAGTGCCGTGAGCGTTCTTTATGCGTTTGGCCTGCGTTTATGGGTTGCTGCCGATGGCGAACGGGGGGAGGCTCGCGTCCCCGGTCATCTTATGGGGAAACTTGCTTCGGCGGGTTGTTTCGCCGCCTGCATCGCCATAGTCCTTTTCGCCCTCTGGCTCATGGTTCCTCTTTTCCATTAGAGCATCGCCTTTGGCAAGACCTAGGGCCTTCTTGCAGGTGTAAGTCTGTCGGTCTTTCTTGAGCGCGGATTTCGCGGATCGCCCGAGCGGGCTTGTTCCTGCGTCGCGAACCGGGCGGCTAGCGCCGCACTGAAGAGGTAAACGCAACAACGTTGCAGTTAACTCGGCGGCCGACGAGAGGCAAATGCCCGGTTGATTCGCGAGAAACAACCTCTCCTCTTTTGAAGGGTTTCGATGTGCGGTCGGATATGCTATACCTGTTCGGAAAGATTTTTCGCAGACAACTTAGGTGTCTCGGAAAACAAAGAGAAACGCCGCCGTTGCGTAGGAAGCGGCAGGAAGAGTTCAGAGGGAATGCGATGGCTGATCGTGTAGTTGAAAATACTCCCGAAGAGGTTCCGGAATTGCCGGATATTTTGGAGAAGGTTCTGCTCTTTTCCTTGGAGGAGGCTAAGGAAAAGATGGAAGAGAGCGGGGAGTTCGCCCCGTTCACGGCATTGGTGGTGAAGAACAACCTGTTCATCGAAACGGCGGTGAACGACGATGGAGAAACCTCGTCGGAGGAAAGTTATGCGCTTGCCCGCCATATCGTTGAAGGTGCGCGTGGCGCAGCGGCGTACGCATTCTGCTATGACGGATATGTGGAAACGGATGACGGTCAGAAAGACGCGCTCATCGCCGAAGGCGGTGTTCCAGGCGAAGATGCTGGTCATGCTGTTGGGTTTTTGTATGCAATGAATGGGAGCGGGGGGTATGAGTTCGAGCCTGATCCTGCCTATATTGGCGAAGCCCCCAACTTCATGGCTGACCTCAAGGACGCGTCGGAATATTCGGAAAGCGAAATCGAGGAACGTTATCTTGAGGAAACCGAGGATGACGAAGTCGACTAAACTGAGGCGCTGTGCTGTGCGAGGTGGCCGATAAGCCTCTCTGCCATCAGTGACCAGCAAATCTTGGTGCCAGCTGCCACCGGTAATCAACGGTGGTCAAGTAGCTCGATACTGTCGGCAGGCGGCCTTGGCGTTGGGGTCTTCGGGTCTAGGCTTTGAGAAAATCTGCTTGATTTCGGATTGAACGATGCTGGATTTGCGTTGAGAGCGGATGGAAAGCGGATGGAAAGCAGATGGAAAACAAAAGACAAGCCGATTGATTCTGCATGCATTGCCAGTTGAAGTACGTAGGCGAAAAAGCTAGCGAAAGCAGAGGGTCCTTTCGCTGCCAAACGAAGAATCGATGATTTCCAGCAGGACAAAGTAGTTGACGGGCATCATAGATGTGCTGGATTGCGCTGCTATCATGGTGGCGTAAAGAAGTTCGGCAATGTTGGTGGTGCGGGTATCCTTGCAGAAGCTGGTCTTCCATAGGCTTTGTGTGGTTGAGCAGTTGAAGTTTGCGGAAGAGAAAGTTTTTCGCCGTGAATCGCCACGCGAGCGAAGGTGCTGGAGAAGTTATCTTCCCCGGTGTCAGAGCGCGCGGCCAAGCCAAGGCATGTGTGGTTAAAGTGGCGAGACGAATTTACCGCGACCGAGTAGAAGGGCTCTGCTAGAATAGGTAAGCTAATCCTGCTTCGGGTGTTTGCCTTCACCAGCCCCGAAGCCGTACAGTCCAAAGGAGGTGAGCTGATGAAGGCCTATGAATTGCTGTTTTTTGTTGCCCCGTCAATCGACGAAGATTCCCGTAATGCTGTTATGAAGCGCATCGAAACCACGATCGCTGAAGGAAATGGCATAGTGGACAATGTCGATGCGTGGGGCAAGCGCAAACTCGCTTACGAGATCGATGGTTTGACCGACGGTGACTACACCCTTGTTGACTTCCATTCGGATCCGGACAATGTTGCTGAGCTTGATCGTGTTCTGCGCATCACCGATGCCGTGGTGCGTCACAAGATCGTGAAGCGCACTGACCGCGACTAAGGAAGAGTGTGGGTTGCGCGTCGCCTACGACGTGCGACCAACATGGGAAGAGGTAGACATGAGCATTAACCGAGTCATCATAAGCGGCAACTTGACCCGCGATCCGGAACTGCGTCAGACTCAGAGCGGAACACCCGTTTTGGGGTTCGGCGTGGCGGTGAACGACCGTCGCAAGAACCAGCAAACCGGCGAATGGGAAGATTACCCGAACTTCATCGACTGCACGATGTGGGGAAACCGTGCGAGCAGCTTGGCCAACTACCTGAAAAAGGGTACGAAAGTGGCTATTGAAGGCAAGCTGCGCTGGAGCCAATGGGAACGCGATGGTCAAAAGCGCTCGAAAATCGAAGTGATCGTGGACGAGCTGGAGTTCATGTCGAGCCGCAGCAGCGACTCGACGTATGGTGGCGGCGGCAACTATGGCGCAAGCAGCGGTGGTTACGGAAACGGCGGCGGCAACTACGGCGGCAATGCCGGGTACAACGCCGATCGCTCCACATCTGCGCCCGCCCCGGCCATGTCCGCTCCGGTTATAGACGCCTCTTCTTCGGTCTACGACGACGATATTCCGTTCTAAGCGATACGAAAGAGGTTTGAAATGCCAGATTACGCGAAGCAGCCGCGTCGCAAATACTGCCAATTCTGCAAAGAAGATGCGCAGTACATCGACTACAAAGACGTTCAATTGCTGCGCAAATATGTGACCGACCGCGGCAAGATCAAGCCGCGCCGTGTGACGGGTGCCTGCACCCAACATCAGAGCGATATCGCGAATGCCGTGAAGCGCGCTCGCGAGATGGCCTTGATGCCTTACGCGGTTCCCGCCATCAGCGGTCGCGGCGACCGTCGCAACCGCTAGGCAAAGGAGGCATTATGAAAGTCATCCTTTTGCAGGAGTTGAAAGGCAAGGGCGGCGAAGGCGACGTTATTGACGTGGCTGACGGTTTTGCCAACAACTACCTGCTCAAAGAAGGGTACGCCATTAAGGCTACCAAGGGAAACCTGAAGCAGCTTGAGGCGCGCAAGCACAACATTGCCAAACGTGAGGTTACACGCGTCGGCAACGCCGAAAGCATGAAGGCAGCTCTCGAAGGCGTGACGATCAAAATCGTTGCGCAGGTGGGCGAAGAGGGTCAGCTTTTCGGTTCGGTAACCGCCCAGATGATAGCCGATGCGTGCAAAGAGCAGGCGGGCATCGATGTGGACAAGCGCCGTGTCGAGTTGAAAAGCCCTATTAAAACTGCAGGCGAGCATGAAGTGGAGATTTCCCTTTACCGTGAGATCAAAGGTACGGTAAAGGTGCTTGTTGGCAGCGAAGCCGATTTTGCTGCGGAGGCCGCCGAAGAAGAGGTGGCGGAAGCAGCGGAAGCGGAAGTGACGGAGGCTGTCGAAGAGGTTTCTGCGGCTATTGACGAAATTGCGGGAGCAGCCGAGAAAGCGGCCGAGTAAAAACGCGATCGAATAAAAAACTTTTCCACAGCGTAGCGTTGTGGGAAATAGTGGAAAACCCCTTT
>JAEYEL010000046.1 GCA_023403475.1 Actinomycetes bacterium | reverse complement strand
CCCGTGCGAGCACCCTTGCACGAACACGGCATAGCGCAGCCCCGGCCCATCGACGATGGAATCCGGAGCCATGCCGTAAAGCCGTATAATTGACGAATCCGCCACAATACCCTTCTTGCATCTATATGCAATCCATATGCGAGCCGAAAGCAGGCAAACAAATCGCCGCTAGCCGCACACCGACTCTCAATTCATCTGAAAATGTTTCACGTGAAACATTTTAGCTAAAGGAAAAGTGCGAGCCGGGCAGCGCGCAACAAACCGCAACAAGCACCATATACAGCGCCCAATTCGCGCCATCACCTCAAAACAGCAGCCCAACACTGCCGCCCGCCTGACCTCAAATGTTTCACGTGAAACATTTGGCTCTGCCGCAACGTTTCAGCAACAGGAAAGGGCGCGAACCGCACGGCACGCGCAAACCGCAACAGGCGCCATACGCGGCCGCAACTTTAGCGGCGAAGACAATTACCCCGTGAGCACGGCGCACCGCTCTCGTGGCAGCGCTTCGCGAAGCTCGCGAACCCGAGCCGACATGTCTCTTGGCGCAGTGCTAAGCTGAGGGAACCGCATGCTTTACACGGTCGTGCTCTTCGGCGCGCTTGGCGTCATTGAAGCGGTCGAGGGTCCCCACCAAGTAACCGGTGATGCGGCGGATGCGCTCGAAGGGCACGTTGTGCTCCGCTTCGGTGCGCCCGCACTTGGGGCATACGTCCTCGATGATGCCGTTGTAGCCGCACACAGGATCGCGGTCGACCGGATGGTTCACCGAGCCGTAGCCCATGCCGCAATCCTTCATATGGCGGATAACGGCCTCGAATGCCTCAAGGTTGTCGCTGGGGTCGCCATCAAGTTCCACGTAGCTGATGTGGCCGCCGTTCGTAAGCGCGTGATAAGGAGCCTCGATAGCTATCTTGTCGAACGCGCTGATGTCGTAGTACACGGGCACATGGAACCCGTTCGTGTAGTAGTCGCGGTCGGTCACACCGGGAATAATGCCGTAGCGGGCGCGATCCATGCGCACGAAACGACCCGACAGGCCTTCTGCTGGCGTGGCGATGAGCGTGTAGTTCATTCCGCGCTCGCGCGAGACACGATCAACGTAGCTGCGCATGTGGCCGACTATCTCAAGGCCGAGCCGCTGCGCCTCGGCCGATTCGCCATGGTGTTTGCCGGTAAGCGCCACGAGCGTTTCCGCCAAACCGATGAAACCCGTGGTGAGCGTTCCGTGCTTGAGCACTTCGCGCTGCTCGTCGCCAGGAGAAAGCTTCTCGGAGTCTATCCATACGCCTTGACCCATGAGGAACGGCGCGTTGTACACCTTCTTGCGCGCCTGAATCTCGAAGCGCTCGTCAAGCTGACCCGTTACCAGAGCCAACTTCGCGTCAAGCAAATCGAAGAACAGATCGAGATCGCCCTTCGAGCGAATGGCCAAACGAGGCAGATTGATGGACGTGAAGCTCAAGTTGCCACGCCCGGGCGTAACCTCGCGATCAGGGTCGTACACGTTGCCCATGACGCGCGTGCGGCAGCCCATGTAGGCGATTTCCGTTTCCGGCGTTCCCTTGTAGTATTGCGCGTTGAAGGGAGCGTCCAAGAAGCTGAAGTTGGGGAACAACCGCTTCGCCGAGCAGTGCATGGCCAGTTTGAACAGGTCGTAGTTCGGATCGCCCGGATTATAGTTCACGCCTTCCTTCACGCGGAAGATCTGCACGGGGAAGATGGGGGTCTCGCCGGAACCCAAGCCCTCTTCGGTGGCCAGAAGCATATTCTTGATGACCATGCGCCCTTCGGGGCTTACGTCCATGCCGTAGTTCACCGAGCTGAACGGCGTTTGCGCGCCAGCCCGCGAGTGCATAGTGTTCAGGTTGTGCACAAGCGCCTCCATTGCTTGGAAGGTGGCGCGGTCGGTATCGGTCGTGGCGTTCTTCAGCGTGTAAGCCATGATGCGCCCAACAAGAAATGGCACGGCATCGGAAGCGCCACTGGCACCAGCAGCACCAGCAGCACCAGCAGCATCAGCAGCACCGGCAGCGTCGGAAGCGCCCCCCGCAAGCAGTGCGGAAAGCTCGCGCTCGACTGTTGCGGCAAACGTCTCGTCAAGATCCAAGCTGGCAACCGCTCCCGTTTCCTCTTCCACATGCGCAAGCAGGTTTTCCGCGGCAGCACGCGAATCTTCCAAATTGACCAGCAGGTCAAGCGCCTCGGCCAAATGCTTCTTATACAAGCGACGGAACGTCTTGCGCACGCCATCGCCTAAGCCGTAGTCGAAGTCGCACACCGACTGGCCGCCGTGCTGGTCGTTCTGGTTGGACTGGATGGCGATGCAGGCCAAAGCCGCATAGCTGGCAATGTCGTTGGGCTCGCGCAGCACGCCATGCCCCGTCGAGAAACCGCCCTTGAAAAGCTTGCGCAACTCTATCTGGCAGCAGGTGGTGGTGAGCGTGTAGAAATCCATGTCGTGAATATGGATGTCGCCCTCGCGGTGCGCGCGGGCATAGCGCGGGTCAAGAACGCACATCTCGTAGAATTGCTTGGCCGATTCGCTGCCGTACTTGAGCATAGTGCCCATGGCGGTGTCGGCGTCGATGTTGGCGTTTTCGCGCTTCATATCGGAATCGGAGGCTTTCGAGAACGTGATGTCTTTGAGCGTTTTGATAAGGCGGCTGTTCACGTCGCGCACGCGGTTGCGCTCGGCACGATAGAGAATGTAGGATTTGGCGGTTTGCACGAAGCCCGACTCTATGAGCGTTTCCTCGACGAGATCCTGCACGCCTTCGACCGTCGGCGTGCCTTCTATGGCACCGGCGTCGAGCTTTTCCACCACCTTCGCGGCAATCTCGTCGGCAACGGCGCGATCCTGCATGGCCGCACACGCTTGGAACGCCTTTTCTACTGCTTCGGCGATTTTCTCCTGCTTGAATTCCGCCGTGCGTCCATCGCGCTTGATGATAGTGGTGACCATGTCTCTTCCTTTCCCGATACGTTTCCATTTGCTCTTGCTTTTCCGCGCCCTTATACTGCCGCTCTTCTTGCAGCGCATCGGCATATTTCGCAACTCGCTACTCGTTCAGCCTACTTATAGCGCACATAGAGCGCTTCTTATAGGCCGCCGTTTGCCACGTTGTTAACCAGCTTGCAAGCTTGCCATACTCTCAGCTATTCACTGTGCTTTCAAAAAGTGGAAACGACCAGTGATTTATCTTTGATTATCCCAAGGTTTTCCACCTGTATTCAGCACGTTTTCCACAATATGTTGTGTCATTCAAGCTGATCTATGGTGATATATGGTATCGGTACGCGATGCAAAAAACAAGGCTTTATTTGTTAGAAATTTTGTGACAATTAGCAAAACCGCAGGGGATAACCTTCCTGCAGCCAAACTGCGAACCCATAGCCACCGTATCTTCACAAAACGTTCGCACGCGCCGCGCCGCGCCCCTACGCACCTTCGCGCGCCGCATGCGCCTGCTCCCCTGCGCAACTTCGCGCGCGTGCGCCCCTCCCCCAGTGCTGCGGAGGGCGAACACGGCGGAGCGAGCACCGAGGCGAGAAACGCGGAAGGAACAAAACGCCCTCGCACGCCGCGCGTTCCTATCCACGCAATTTCGAGCGCCGCATGCGCCCCCCCCCCTGCGCAACTTCGCGCGCGTGCGCCCCCTTCCTATGC
>JAEYEL010000160.1 GCA_023403475.1 Actinomycetes bacterium | reverse complement strand
CCCGGATCGCCCACGACCATGGCGCACCTTCGATGCTTTTTATCGCTGGCAGAGCAAGCGCCTTGACCGATGATATCTATCGCTATTTCAACGATGCGAAAGCAGAATATGAAAGCAAGGGAATGATGGTTGGCGTCATGACAATCGACGCCCTTCTCGACTTCTTTTTCGCTACGAACTACGAGGCCGATTCGGCAACGGTATTCGACCTCATGCGCTCCACAATGGAGAGCACGCGAGCTTCGGCGGAGACCATGCGATGGGTATACAAAGAAGCCCGAAAACTATAGGCAAGCAAACGCCGATTCTGCAATGGCCTGAGCAAAGTTGCTTGCAACGGCGTTGCCTATCTGCTTGTATTGTTGGGTTTTCTTCCCGCAGAACACATACCCATTCGGAAATGTTTGAAGCGCAGCGGCTTCTTTAATGGTGAGCCTCCGTAAAAAGGCTGGGACTTTTTGCGTTTCAGGATCAGCCTTCCCCGCATTCAAGCGACGAAGATAGCTCGCGAACCAGTTCTCTTCGCCCGTTTCCAAGGAGCGTTCGTCCACAATAGGGGTTTTGTTGCCGCCCATGGAGGCCGGCAAGGTATGAGCCATCCCATCAAGATCCACGGGGCGCCCTGCACCGTTTACCAGCATGCCAGCATAAGGACTTCTCCGAAGTACCGGGCGTTTTGCCAACGTGATATGCGCAGTACAGGTCTGAGGATTCTCGTTCGTTCCGTACTTGCCAACCGAAAGCAACACTTCGCGTACATTTCTCGGCTTACTTTCGTGCAGCTTCATTTCCGAAAAGAACCGACCCAGCTTCGCGTCGCTTCCTTCTATTCCGAAAAACACAACGCGCTCCCTGTTCTGAGGAACACCGTAATTGCTTGCGGAATAGACAGCGAAACCGCACGAGTAACCAAGGGACTCCGCTCTTTGAATGATCCCTCCGCGCACACTCTCCCACTTTTTGAGACACCCAAGCGCACGAACGTTTTCGATGACGAATGCTTCGGGTTTCACCACTTCGACAGCATCAAGGAACGACCAGACGAGTTGGCTGCGAGGATCGCTCGGATTCATTTTTCCGGCAACCGAAAACCCCTGACACGGAGGCCCCCCGAAAACGATGCTCGTCCCCTTACAATCTGCAAGGGCATCGATGCAGTCCCTGATGTCGCCTTGGTGCATGACTCCGCTGTGGGGACGATTGGCTCGCCATGACGCAGCCGCGTTGGAATCAAGCTCGTTTGCGAAAACGGTCTCGAAGCCAGCTCGCTCGAAGCCGATATCGAGACCGCCAGCCCCCGAAAAAAGAGAGATGGCCGTATGTCCGCCGCACTTGCTCAAAAATCCCGCCCCTGTCGCCGTTTTCCGTACTCAAGACATTTTATCGCAGTCGTAGTCAACATCATACCCGCGATTCGGCAAACAACCAAACCGCTATGGGTCGCAATAACGCCGATTTCCCGATCGGAATGCTTGTCGGCGAAAAACGTGATGGATCTCATTTGCCCTTACGATCTGCTGTAGCCTATACCCGCCCCGCGCAGATACGGCAGAGCACGAGGTCAAGGGCTGCAACTCACACTTGTCCTCGCGCAGACGTTACCAGGTGCAAGACTACGGCTTGGGCCTTTGGGGCCTTTGGGGTTCGGCGGCTTTTGCGGCCTCGGCCCCTTCGCGAGCGAGCACGCATTCCATGGCGGCTATGGCGCATTCCAGCATGCTGTCGTCGGGCTCGTTGGTGGTGAGGTACTGCATCTGCATGCCGGGCCACAAGATAACCTTCACGAGCGGGTTGTCAGGGTGAGCACCCGCCCACTTCACCGTTATCTCGTAAGAAATTCCCGCGATGACCGGCATGAACACGATGCGGACCAAAATGACCAGCAACAGCTTCGGCGCACCGTCGGGAACGCCCCACGCCAAGATAAGCGCGTTTACCGGCACCACCGTGTACACGAAGATGGCGATGATCATGACCATGATGAGGAACGCCGTGCCGCAACGCACGTGCAGGCGAGGGAAGCTGCGCGCACATTCGGGCGTGAGCGGAAGATCGTGCTCGTAGCAATGGATGGTCTTGTGCTCGGCGCCGTGATAGCCGAACATGCGCTTGATGTCGCTCATGCGCCCGATAAGCCACAGATAGAACACGAACACCGCCACGCGCAGCACGCCATCGACGATGTTCCACAAAATGGTGTTGGAATCGTACTCGCCCACGATAAGGTTCGTGAGGAACGCCGGCGCCACAATGAACAACACGACCCCCAGAACAAGGCCTAGCACCATGGAGAAGGCCATCTCCTTCTTCCCGAATACCGCGTCGTCTTTGGCGGGGGCGGGAGCGGAAGCTGGCGTGGGGGAAGAGGCGGTAAGGACAGGGGCGGCGGATGCAGCGGAAGGATCTGACGAAAAGCGAAGCGAGGGCTGCGAAGCTTCCGAGCGCAGCTTCTCGTCAGATTCCCTCGCCTCTGGATCGGATCCAGCCGAAGAGCACGCGAAAACAGGTGCGGAAGGCCCCGACGAGGGGCGAAGCGAGGGCTGCGAAGCTTCCGAGCGCAGCTTCTCGTCAAAGCCTCCCGCACATTCCCCGTCAGAGCCGCCCGCACCCGCCCCCAGGTCAAAACCTTCCGCATCCTCCTCGTCGGCGAAAGCATGCAGCGCGGCAATTTCGAGCGCCTTGTAGCCCAGCACGAGCGACTCCACCAGCGCGCGGCAGCCGCGCACCAAAGGCCAGTGCAGCCAGCCGTTCGGGTTCTTGCCCGATGCCAAGTCGTGTTCCTCCACGTACACGCCGCCGCTCGCCTCGCGCACGCCGACGGCCCAGTTGTACTTGCCGCGCATCATCACGCCTTCGATGAGCGCCTGCCCGCCCACGTGGGTCTTACGCTCACCGTCCTCGGAAAACGCTCGCGCAAGGTCGCTCTTCTTGCGAGAGGGCTCGGATTCGCCATCCACCGCCGCGTTCGCGCGGCTTTCGCATTCCCTGTTCGCCATGTTAGTCCCTCGTCACGCGCGGATACGGGTTCCCGCACGTCATTTTTCCCTCGGGACATGAACCATGCACGCAGGGCGCGCCGGCGTCCGCGAACACGTAAGGCGCCGTGGGGCGGGCAAGCGCCAGCATCTCGTGCGCCATTGCGCGAATCTCCCACTGTGCGCGATTGCAGCAGCGCAACTCGAAGAAGTGCAGAAGTTCGCGCACGTTCATGGTGATGACTATCTTCGTCTCGGCAGCGTTCGGCAGCAGGTAGCGCGCGTCTTCGGCCGGAACGCCTAAGGCCAAAAGCTTCTCGTACGCCGCAATGGACGCCGCTATGGCTTTATCGAACGCGGCGTTTGCCTCATTGCAGGCCAGCACGCTTTCGGGCTTTATGGTGGCCAAGCCTTCCGTGAACTTCACGTAGCGTTGGCTTTGCTGGTTGAAGCTGGCAATGCGGTGCCGCACCAGCTGGTGCGTGAGCGCGCGCGACACACCGTCGACCGCGAACGTGTAGCTGGCATGCTCGAGCGTGGAAAAATGCCCGCTTCGCATGATGGTGGAAAGCACGCTTCTCACGCGTTTATCCGGCATGGTCTCCATAAGCTCGGCCGCGCCCACCGGCGCATAGCACAGCCGTGCCGCCGTGGCGATAGCGCGTTCCGGGTCGGGCGTGTGGTAGAGCAATTCGACATGCATGGCTCTAAAACTCCTCAATTTTATATAATCGGACGCTTCGCGTGCACGAGCGCGTTTCTTTTCGCTAGTATAGTACCCGATAACAGAACCACCGCACGCGAAAGGTCTCCCATGCCCGAAAACAACATGCCGGCGGAAACGGCTGGCAAGCCGACGAACACCCGCAACGACGCGCCGCGAGCAACGATGCCGAACGAGGTAGCGTTTGACAGCTTGAGCGGAAATCCCATCGAAAGAAACGACGCCAATTGCCAAAGCGACGAGCAACCCTTCACGCCTTTGCTCACCACGCGCGACTGGAACGTCGAATGGAAGGAACTGCAGAAGATGCGCCGTCGCTCTGACAACGCGGAGCATTGGGACAAGCGCGCCGCCACGTTCGGCACCAAGGACGCGCCGAACCCCTATGTGGAGCAGTTCCTGGAACTGGCACACATTCGCCCCGGAGAGTCGGTTTTCGACATGGGCTGCGGAACGGGTGCCTTGGCCGTGCCGTTAGGAGCGGCGGGTCACCACGTCATCGCCGCCGACTTCTCTTCGGGCATGCTAGGCGTTTTGCAAGACGAGCTTGACGAGCGCGGCGTGTCTACCGTCGTCACCAAGCAGATGAGCTGGGAGGAAGACTGGCGAACGCAGGGTATCGGGTCGGATGCGGTCGATGTGTGCGTGGCATCGCGCTCCATAGCCGTGACCGATATAGAAGAGGCGCTGCTGCGCCTTACCGACGTTGCCCGCCGCCGCGTGTGCATCACGCTGACCACGGGTTCTTCCCCGCGCACCGACGAGCACATCCTTGCCGATCTGGGGCTTGAGCACGCGCTGGGCCGCGACTACCTGTATGCGTTCAACATCCTGGCCGCACACGGCATGCAGCCCGAAGTGTCCTACATACGAAGCGAACGCGCCGACACGTTCGAATCATTTGAAGACGCCTACGAGAACCTGACCAAAATGGTGAGCGATTCCACAACGTTCGCACCCGATGCCGAATGCCGTGCCGCCATAGGCCGCCTGCACGACTGGCTCGCAGACAACCTTGTTGAAAACCCGCGCGTCGGCGAGCCGGACCGCAAGGGCGTTCCCGAAAAGCCCTTGCGCCTGCGCCGCCCACGAGTAGTCACCTGGGCGTTTATCGCTTGGAACAAATAGGGAGCAGGCAGCAGGCGACAAAGCGCAGGCTGCGCCAGGAACGGCGTCCTTGCAGGGCAGGCGGCAAGCGCAGGGCGGCTGCGCTATTCTTTAGAGAAGCAGGAAAAGATCTGCGCACGCGCGTCGTCGCTAGGGCTTATCGACTTGGCAGCCCCCCATGGTTCGGCGAAGCGGGCGACGGCGCGGTCGAGCAGCCATGTGCGCACCACGGCGAGCGCATGGGGAAACTGCGGCGTTGCCCCGCGATCGAGCAGCGCCATGGCAGACGTGAGACCGCCCCCGCGCAAAAGCTCCAGCTGCCCTAGCTCGTCCACCACCAAAAACGCCTGATAATGAGGGCGACAGCTATCAGGCCGGCCATCTGCAAAGGTGCGTTCTTCAGAAATCCGTTCCCCCTTCGCGCTCTTAACGAACTTGCCCTTTTTCGCACTTCCGTCG
>JAEYEL010000125.1 GCA_023403475.1 Actinomycetes bacterium | reverse complement strand
TTTCAGTACCGGTGCCTCGGATCTTTGCGTTTGGGCCTTCCCTTGCTCGTGCCTTCCCGCGCCCGCGCTCGTGCCTTCCCGCGCAGAAGGCTAAGATGCTTCCTAGCGAATCCTATTCGCCCATTCGAGCAGTCTTGATTTGATATTTTCGAAATCTTGTGCGGAATATCCGTACGGAGCAACTTCCTCAGGAGAGATCAGATTCATCGAGCTAATACTTTCGGCTAGTAGTTCAGGGGTGAACCCGGGATCGTTGTCGGAGGCGAGCTGTATCAGCTCATCGTCGGTGAACCGACCGGACAGCCTTATTGCGTCGAGGTCGAGAAAATCGCGAGGCTCTCCTCGACTGAAGACTGCGCAAACTTTATTGGCGACCGCATCTTTGAGATCAAGAACAGGGCCTACGTCAAGAATGGAAGGAGGGTACGATCGGTAGTCGCAGCCGAGGTCGAGCTCCATGCTCGTCCCTTCCTTGGTGACGTAGCCTTGGAAGAACAGGGGTGCGCGCCGTACGGGGATAAGCGAATAGCCGTTTCTTGCAAGGCAACGCCCCAGCTTTTCAATTGAGCGGTCGAACGCCGTAGGGTCTATGTTCTTGACGAACAAGTCGAGGTCTTGCGTAGGGCGGTTGATCAGGCCATGTTCCCTGATCGCTCCTGAACCCGCAAGGGCGAAGCCGTCTTCGGCAAGGGAACCCAGAATTATCTTGGCCAGCTCTCTTTGAATGTTCTCGAATCCCATTACCAGTTCTCTCTTAAGTTGTCCCTTAGCTCGGGGAATCTTTCCTGCCATAGCTTCACGGCTTCTATCGGTAAAAGAAGGCTCGGCCAACGCTCTACGAGGATATCCTTGTTGAGGATGCTCTTCTGGTCTTCCACGGTGCCCTCGGCGATGACCGATCTGTACGCAAGGTCGACCCCGCCTCTTTCGTCGAGCTTTACGGACTTAGAGCCAGGCGCCCAGAAGATGTGGATGGGCAGCTCTATCGAACCGGTTTTGGGCCCTCGCAAATCATCGAGCGAAAGCGGGGCGTCGTAGGGCTTGCAGCTCCTGATGTTCGCGCACCTCCCTACGGTTGCTCTCTTTCCCGGTACAGACTGGCTGGTGGTTGGCTCTCGCGACGTGTTCATGTGCTCACCTCCTGTTGCCTCGCTTCGCATTGTTGGGCTTCATTATACGGTATGCTGCACACCCGGGAAAGGGGAGGGTGCCAAAGAGTGTCATGTCAAAGGGACAAAGAGGACGCCAAAGGACACTCCTCATGGCATAGTTCCTCTTTCATATTTCATACGTCGAAGCTCCGTATCGAAGCAATGCGTCGAAGTGCCGTGCACTTGTCAAGCGCCGTATCGAAACAATCTGTTGGCAAGAAGCCCTCGAGTATGTTGGCAAGAATCTTTTGCGCGAATATGCGAAGTTCGTCGATTTGGCTCGCGCCGCTGCCGAGCGTGTTTGCTTCGGCTTGCCGCCGTATTCGGCCAGCGGTGGGATAGTGCACGATCAGCGGCATGGAAGAATTGTGCTTCTTTCGATTTTGCCTATAATGTCGCGCATTTTTTCATTGAATCGTGAACTTTCGGGGACTAAACTGTGTTTGTTTATCGCCCGGCTCATTGTTGGGTCGAGCCCCCGTCGATTTTGCAAGGAGGCACGCGTGAAAACCGTTGCGATCATTGGCACGTTCGACACCAAAGGCGAGGAATTCGCCTACGTGGCGGCCCGGTTCAAGGAACTGGGAATCAACACCCTTACTATCCATTGCGGCGTCTTCGATCCCCAGACCATGCCAGATGTTTCGAATGCCGAGGTCACAGCGGCAATCGATATCGATCTTTCCGTGGTCGTGGAAAAGAAGGACCGTGCTTTCGCCACCGAAACCATGACGCACGGCGTCGAGAAGCTGCTTCCCAGCTTGTACGCTAACGGACGCTTCGACGGCGTGTTCTCCATGGGTGGCTCGGGCGGCACCACCATCGCCACGGCCGGCATGCGCAAGCTTCCCATCGGCGTGCCGAAGGTCATGGTCTCCACCATGGCTTCGGGCGATACCTCTCCCTACATCGGCGCGTCCGACATCGCAATGTTTCCCTCCATCGTGGATGTGGCCGGCATCAACGGCTTCTCGGCCACCATCTTCAACAACGCCGTGAACGCCATGGCGGGCATGCTGGAGCATCCTCATCCGGAAATGAAGGACGAGAAGCCGCTGGTAGCGGCCACCATGTTCGGCGTGACCACTCCCGCCGTGCAGAAGGCGCAGGCCTATCTTGAGGAACGCGGCTACGAGGTGCTGGTGTTCCATGCGACGGGCACGGGCGGAAAGTGCATGGAATCGCTCATCAACGGCGGCTTCATCAAGGGCGTGCTCGACCTCACCACCACCGAATGGTGCGACGAAGTAGTGGGCGGCGTGCTGGCCGCCGGCCCTGAGCGCTGCGAGGCCGCCGCGCTCAACGGCATTCCCACCGTCATCAGCGTTGGCGCGCTCGACATGGTGAACTTCGGGCCGTGGGACACGGTTCCCGAGCAATATCGCACGCGCAACCTCTACAAGCACAACCCCACGGTCACGCTCATGCGTACCACGGTGGACGAAAACCGCAAGATAGGCGAGGCGATAGCCTCCAAGATCAACATGTCCACCGGCCCTTGCGTGTGCATGCTGCCGCTCAAAGGCGTTTCGATGATCGACGCCGAAGGCCAGCCGTTCTATGGCCCTGAGGAAGACGCGGCTCTGTTCGCCACCTTGAAGGCCGATATCAAGCCCGAATCTGCGCGCATCATCGAGATGGACGCCCACATCAACGACGACGAGTTCGCCTGCGCCGCCGCACAGAAGCTCATCGACCTCATGGAGGGCAAGGCGGAATAACCAAGGTACATACGGAACGTGCTGCAAGAACACACGAAAGGCGGCGCGTCCGTTTGCACAGGTCAGACACTGCGTACGAGAAAAGGAGACAAACAATGCTTGAACTGTCACGTGCGGAAATTCTCGACCGATTCCGTAAATCGCTTGCCGAGGGCAACATTTTGCTCGGCGTGGGTGCCGGCACCGGCATCACGGCCAAATCGGCCGAGGCGGGCGGAGCGGACATCTTCGTCATCTACAACTCCGGTCGCTTTCGCATGGCAGGCCGCGGTTCGTTGGCAGGCCTGCTTTCCTATGGCGATGCGAACCAGATAGTCGTCGAGATGGGTGCCGAAGTGCTGCCCGTCGTGAAGGACACCCCGGTGCTTGCCGGCGTATGCGGCACCGACCCGTTCCGCGTGATGAGCAAGTACCTGCAGCAGCTGAAAGACCAAGGCTTCAACGGCGTGCAGAACTTCCCGACTGTCGGCCTTATCGACGGCGTGTTCCGCAAGAACCTGGAAGAGACCGGCATGGGCTATGGCCTTGAAGTGGACATGATCGCCAAGGCGCACGAGCTTGACATGCTCACCTGTCCGTACGTGTTCGACGAAGAGCAGGCTGCAGCCATGACGAAAGCTGGCGCCGACATCATCGTAGCGCACATGGGTCTGACCACCGGCGGCACCATCGGCGCCGAGACGGCTCGTACGCTGGATGACTGCGTGGAAATCATCACCGGCATCGTCAAGGTTGTGAAAGACATCAACCCCGATGCCCTGGTCATCTGCCACGGCGGTCCCATCTCCGAGCCGAAGGATGCGGCTTACGTTATCGAGCACGTGCCCGGTATCGACGGCTTCTTCGGCGCCACCTCCATCGAGCGTTTGGCGGCCGAGCGCGGCATCAGGGCCCAGACCGAGGCTTTCAAGGCTATTAGGAAGTAGCTTTCTTCCAGTCTTTTCGCATTTCAAGCGCCCTCCGCAGAGGTTGTCTCTCTTTGCGGAGGGCTTTTTTGCGACTGCGGCGGGCTCGGCGGTTGCGGCAGATCCGTCCGCAGCGAACTCGGCGGGTTCGGTCGCAGCGGGCTCGGCGGAAGCGGCTGAAGCGGCTGAAGGGACGGAAAACGGCGGAAACGGCTGTGTGCTTTTGGTTCCTTTGAAGGCGGGGCGGCGGTGCTTGTGCGGGTTTCCCTTATACTTTCAGCGAAAGGTTTTCCGAGTGTTCCGGATGGGCCGGGCGGCGCCATGTTTCGAACCTGGTCAGGTCCGGGAGGAAGCAGCCATAAGGGACCGCTGACGAGCGCCCTGCCTATCCGGAACACTTCTCGTTTCGCGAACTCGGCGGCCAATGGAACGCCGCATACAAGCTGAAAGGCCGCTTTGGACGTTATCAATTTCTTCGTGAACCTGCTTTCTGACCCGCGCGGTGCCATTGCGGGATGGATTATCGCTTTGGGTCCTGTATGGGTGTATACGCCGTTGTTCCTTATCGTGTTCGTGGAGACGGGGCTTGTGTTCTTCCCGTTTCTTCCCGGCGATTCGCTGTTGTTCGCGGCGGGCGTGTTCTCCGCCGATGGCGGCGGGCTTAATGTGGCGGCCACGCTCGTGGTGTTCTATGTGGCGGCCATTTTAGGCAACACGTCGAACTACTGGATTGCGCGTTTCTTCGGCAAGCGCATCATCGACTCCGGCAAAGTGAAGGCGCTCACGCCCGAGCGCATGGCCAAACTCGATAGTTTCTTCGCGAAATACGGCGGCCTTACCATCGTCATCACGCGCTTCATGCCATTCTTCCGTACGTTTGCCCCGTTCGTTGCAGGCACAGGTCATATGAACTTCGGGAAGTTCACGTTCTTCAACGCTGTGGGCGGCATCTCGTGGGTGAGCCTGTTCGTGCTGGTGGGCTATTTCTTCGGCGGCATTCCGTTCGTGCAAGACCACTTCGAGGTTATCATCTTGGGCATCGTTGCCGTTTCCGTGGCTCCTGCGTTCGTCGGCGCCATCCGTGCCGCCATGAAGTCCCGCAAAGGGAAGCCTGCTGGAGGGGAAGGCCGCTGAGGGGCGGATTGTCGAGGGGAAGCCCGGCAAAGGGAAGCGCGCTGGAGAGGAAGGCCGATAAAGGGAAGGCCGGCAAAGAGAATAGCCCCCCTTTTCGCTTCACGTTCCTGCAAAAGATTATCGAAGGCGGATAACGCCTCTTTCGCTGCTTCAGCTTTTTTTCACCACGCGTGCGAACGTGCGAATTGAGCGAACTGTGAGACTGCCCGAAAACGTGTTGAACTTGCGTATGCAAAGTCAACGAAAACGTGTTAAAATGCTGTGTGTAAAGTCCTCGAAAACGTGCAATCTTAGATATTATGAACACTGCGATTCCGTAATAAGGCCATTTCACAGGAGGGTTTCATAGTGAAGCTATTCGAAAGGAAGCTCTATTCCGAACTTATTGCATGGAAAAGAGATTCCAACGGCGCTAGCGCCATGCTTGTGGAGGGTGCCCGGCGGACGGGAAAGACTACGCTGGTGAAAGAGTTCGCGCGGCGCGAGTACGACTCTTTTCTCTATATCGATTTCAGCCATGTGGACAAGCAGGTTCTTGATATTTTTCGCGATTACCGATCGGATACGCAGACTTTGCTCAGAATGCTCCAGTTGTTCTATGGGGTCGAACTTCACGAGCGCAAAAGTCTTGTCGTCTTTGACGAGGTGCAGCGTTTCCCGCTTGCGCGGGAGGAGATCAAGCACCTTGTTGGAGACGGGCGCTACGACTATGTGGAAACGGGATCGCTGATATCTATT
>JAEYEL010000001.1 GCA_023403475.1 Actinomycetes bacterium | reverse complement strand
GCGAAAGCGGGCGCTTGCGGGACTGGGCGTTCGCACGGTGCGCGATCTGGTCACGCATTATCCCCGTCGCTATATTGATCTTTCCGCAGTGGAAACGGTGGCTTCCGCCCGTATCGGCTCGCAGTGCACTATCAAAGGCGCGGTGCACGATATCAAGCTCAAGCGTCCGCGTCCGAAGCTTTCCCTGGTGGAAATAGGACTGGTGGACGAGACGGGCGTTTTGATAGTGACGGCGTTTCGCCAGCCGTGGCTCATGAACAGAATCAAGCCCGGCATGGCTCTTGCAGTGGCGGGCAAGCTCGAGTTCAACTACGGATTCAAGCGCATGACCAACCCGTTCATCGAGGTTGTGGAGGGCGGCTTTGGGCCTGTTTCCGGAAAGATCATACCCGTGCACCCTGCCACAGAAAAGCTTTCCACGGCATGGGTGAGACGGTTGGCGGGAAACGCGCTTTGCCATGTGCGAGGCTCGTACGACCCGTTACCGATCGCCCTGCGCCAACGCCATAGGCTTATGAGCAGGCAGGTTGCACTTTTCTGCATTCACTTTCCCCATACGATGCCTGAAGCTGCCGAAGCGCGGCGCCGATTGGCCTACGAAGAGCTGCTCATGCTCGAGCTTTTCCTTATGGAGGAGGCGGCTGCGCGGGCGAAGGGGCACACTGCCGTTTGCCACGTCGTGGACGGGCCGCGCGTGCGCTCGCTTTCGGCGGCTTTGCCTTTCGAACTTACCTCCGAGCAGGTTGTTGCCCGCGACGACGTTCTGCGCGAAATGGCGTCATCCCATATGGCGAACCATCTGATACTGGGCGACGTGGGAACGGGCAAGACCGTCGTTGCGGCCTTCGCGCTTGCCGCTGCCGCCGATACGGGCGGGCAGGCGCTTCTCATGGCTCCTACCGAGGTGCTCGCACGTCAGCATGCGGCAAGCCTCAAACCCCTTTTCGATGCTGCCGGCGTAACGTGCGCGCTGCTGACGGGCGCAACCGCCCCCGCCGAAAGGGCGGATATCGTCCGCCGCCTTTCCGAGGGAACCTTAGACGTGCTTGTGGGAACCCACGCGCTTTTGGAAGACGACGTGGCGCCTGCGCACCTGACGCTCGCGGTTATTGATGAGCAGCAGCGATTCGGCGTGGACCAGCGTGCTTGCCTGCTCGACAAGGGGCAGGCTCCCGACGCGGTGTACCTTACGGCCACGCCCATCCCTCGTTCGCTCGCGCTCGCGCTATTCGGCGACCTTTCGCTTTCCTACATAAGAACCCGCCCGCACGACAACGTGCGACGCACCACGAAGGTATACGCCAAGCAACAGCGCGGGCATGCCTACGATGCCGCGTGCGCGGCGCTCGCGCGCGGCGAGCAGGTGTATGTGGTGTGCCCGCTTGTGGGGAAGGATTCAGCCGAGCGCAACGCGAAGTCGGCGGCGTGCGCGATCGAGGGGGCAGACCCCGATGAGGGGCTGCATCCGGTTGTGAGCATAGAGGGCGATTCCGACTTTGCCGACGACGATGTGGCGGCCGCTACGAAAGAGGCGCGGCTGCTTAAGCAGTCCACGTTTGCCGACTATGCGGTCGAACTTCTGCACGGCAGAATGAGCAGCATCGAGAAGCAGCAGGTTATGGAGCGATTCCGTGCGAACGAGACGCAGGTGCTCGTGGCTACCACGGTCATAGAGGTGGGCGTGGATGTGCCGAACGCCACGGTCATGATAGTGGAAGACGCCGACCGCTTCGGCCTTTCGCAGCTGCATCAGCTGCGCGGGCGCGTGGGGCGCGGCGAGAAGCCGGGTGAGGTGTACCTTGTCTCGGCATCGAAGTCGGAAGCTGCGCTGGCGCGCCTTCAGGCCATGGAAGCGACCGACGACGGTTTCGAACTTGCGGCGTTCGATCTATCGCTGCGCCGGGAGGGCGACATTCTGGGGAATCGGCAAAGCGGCGCTTCGGCGCTGAAGCTGGTGAACGTCGTGCGCGACAAAGACATTATCGAAGCGGCGCATGCGGACGCGCGCGCCATCCTTGATGCCGACCCTGGCCTTGAGGCGGAAGAGCATCGGGCGCTTGCGCGCGAGATGCGCATTCTGTTCAGAGGCGAACGCGTGCAGGCAGGAGGCTAGGAATGCGCATAATAGCAGGTCGGTTTCGCGGTCGCCGTTTGCAGGCGCCGAAAGGGGCTACGACGCGCCCTACCACCGATCGCGTTCGGGAATCGCTCATGAGCATGCTTTCCAGCGCACGTGGAGGTTTTGCGGGTGCCGTCGTTCTGGATGCGTTCGCGGGTTCGGGGGCACTCGGGCTTGAGGCGCTTTCGCGCGGTGCCGCCCGCGTGCGTTTCTGCGAGCATGACGGTGCGGCGCTGCGAGTGCTTTGCGCGAACATCGACATGCTCGGCGTTGCCCGAACGGGCGCCCATGCGCAGGCTGGCGTGTTCGCCGGGGACGTGGTGGCAAAACCGCCCGTGTGGGTGCGTCCGCCGTTCGATCTCGTGTTCCTCGATCCGCCTTACGCCATGCCCGCGTCGCGCGCACTCGGCGTGGCGGCGGCGCTTGCGCAAGGCGGCGCGCTTGCTGAGGGCGCGCTTGTTTCGTACGAACACGACGCTTCTCGCAACGACGAGACCGATGCCGCCGCCGACGTGCACGGATTGACCCTTGCATCGCGGCGGAAGTACGGCGATACTGTGATAGATTTGCTGCAGGTGCACGGCAGCGACGAGTTGCCGCGCGACGACGGGTTGTCGCACGCAGTTCGCAGCGAGCAAGAGAAGAGATTAGGAACCACATGAAACGAGCTTTGACCCCGGGAACCTTCGACCCCATTACGAGCGGGCACCTCGACGTCATCACGCGTGCCGCGCAGCTTATGGACGAGGTGATAGTGGCGGTTGCCGCGTCGCCGAAGAAAAACCCGCTCTTCACGCTCGAGGAGCGCACCGAGTTCGCACGGCAGGCGACCGCACACCTTCCCAACGTGCGGGTGGAACCCTTCGACGAGCTTCTGGTCGATTTTGCGCGGAAGATGGACGCGACGGTCGTAGTGAAGGGCCTGCGAGCCATCACCGACTTCGAGTACGAGTTCCAGCAGACGGCGCTGAACTATCAGCTCGATCAGGCGCTCGAGACCGTGTTCATCATGTCGCCCCCGCAGTACATGTACCTTTCCTCCTCCATCGTGCGCGAGATAGCGAGTCTCCACGGCGATGTGAACGGCTTTGTTCCCGCCTGCGTGAAAGAGGCCCTGAACAAGAAGTTCGCACAATAGCTTCCTGCCGTTTCCTCGATATGCGCTCGCCTTCTAGGCTCCAAGCTGCTATATGGCCGAATATGTGCGGTTTGCGCAGCCGCGTTTGTCATATGAAACAAGCATGGTAAAATATTCAGCACATGTGCGCAGATAGATTGCGCGGGTACGTACGAGAACGGGGCGTTTCGCGCCCGGGTGGAAGGATAGTCATGGACGAAACAGGAGTCTTAGGGCTGCTCGAAGAGCTCTCGATTCTGCTTGAAGACTCGAAGCCGGTGTTTGGCAAGAACAATATGCGTCAAGTCGATATAGCGGCGGCCTTCGAGATCATGGACGAGATCCGCGATACGTTCCCTGCCGAGTTTTCCCAGTCGCGCCAGATTGTGCGCGAGCGTCAAAGCCTGCTTGACGATGCCGAGGCCGAAGCGAACCGCATGATAGAAGATGCTCGAAGTCAGGCGATGACCATTGCAAGCGAGCAGGAAATTGTGCGTATTTCCCAGCAACAGGCCGATACCATCATGGCCGATGCGCGCGAGCTCGAGCGTCAGACGCGCGCCGGCGCCGAAGACTATGCCGACGAAGTGTTCAGCCATGTGGAGCAGAGCCTCGACACGCTGATCGGCAACGTCCGCCGCTGTCGTGATCGTTTGAACGCAAACTCTCTTTCCGCAGGCCATTAATGGATAGGCAGTGCATTCACATACCCTCCGAGCTCTTCGCGCCTGCGGAGAGCTCTCGTTTTGAGGGGAACATCGATCTTTCCGCTGTGGAGACGGGTTCTGATGTGTACACGTTTTCGAAGCCGCTTGCGTGGCGGGTGGACATTACGAACACGGGCGGCGCCTTCCTGGTGGCAGGAACTGTCGAAGGCGAGGCGAGGGCGGTTTGCGCGCGTTGCCTTGACGAGTTCGCGTTTCCCGTTGCGGGCGAAATAGAGGGCTACTACCTTATAGGAACCGATTCCCGGGCGCCCGAAGGCATGGACGACGATGAATTCGATATTCTACCTGACGACAACGCCATCGACTTGGAGCCGCTCATCAGAGCGGCGCTTCTGCTGGAGTTCCCGCTCATCCCTTTGTGCGACGACGATTGCCAAGGGCTTTGCCCCGCGTGCGGCGCGAATCTGAACGAAGGCCCGTGCTGCTGCGCGGCGGCCGACCGGGAAGCTGACGAGGCGCCGTCCGGAGCATCCCGCCCGCATCCTTTTGCTGCGCTGAAGGACTACACCTTCGAGTAAGGCGCCACGCCTATCGACTCTTCCGAAGCGGCTTTGCACGACAGCCTTCCCCGGCGGTCTTCTCTGATTGCTGAAAGAGTTTGCGGAAACCCCCTCCCAACCGTTACAATGAGAACATGGACACAACAAAAGAAACCGCTTCGCAACCCGCTTCTTCCGACGGGCCGCGTGTCACGGCGCGGCAGATATTCTCGCGCTTTGTCGGCTATTACAAACCCTATCGGTTCCTGTTCTTCTTCGATTTGGCGTGCGCCACGGCGCTTGCCGTTATAGACTTGGCATTTCCCCAGTTCCTGAATTTCTTCACCAAGGAATTCTTCCTGCAGCCACCCGATGTCGTGCTTGGCGCGCTTGGCTGGATAGCCCTTCTGTTCGCGGCGCTTTACGCTCTGCGCACGGGATGCCAGTACTTCATCACGGCGTGGGGTCACGTCATGGGCGCACGCATGGAGGCCGACATGCGCCGCGACCTGTTCGAGCAGTATCAGCGCCTCAGCTTTTCGTACTACGATCGCAACAACACCGGCGAGATGATGAGCAAGCTCATGACCGACTTGTTCGACATATCCGAGCTTGCGCACCACGGGCCTGAGAACCTGTTCATCTGTGCGCTCAAAATAGTGGGTTCGTTCACGCTTTTGTTCTTCATAAACGCGCCGCTGACCGCCATTATGCTTGCGGCCACCGCCGTCATGGCGGCCTTGTCCGTTTGGATAAACTTCCGCAAGCGCATCATCTTCACCGAGAACAGGCGCAAGATGGCCGATATCAACGCGCGCCTGCAAGATTCCCTTGGCGGCATCCGTGTGGTGAAGTCGTTCGGCAACGAGCGCATCGAGCTGGGGAAGTTTGCGCGCACCAACGAGCGGTTCGTGGAGACGAAGGAAAGCTCGTACAAATTCATGGGAACGTTCCATGCCATGAACTCGGTGTTTACAGGCGTGCTGTACGCAGTGACCGTCGTGGGAGGCGGGTACTTCGTGGCGACGGGAAGCTTGGGCGTGACCGATCTGGCCATTTACGCTCTCTACATAGGCATCTTCCTTTCGCCGGTCGAGCAGCTCATCAACTTCACGGAGCAGTTCCAGAAAGGCTACGCGGGCTTTCGCCGCTTTATAGAAGTGCTCGCTGTGCGCCCCGACATAGAGGACGTGCCCGGCGCGGTGAGTTTGCGCGAGGCGGAGCAGGTGCGGGCGCAGGAGGGGCAGATGCGGGCGC
>JAEYEL010000187.1 GCA_023403475.1 Actinomycetes bacterium | reverse complement strand
GCTTAAGCCCTTGTCCCACGACCTGAGATAGCGCCGCTGTCAAGCGGCAAAGTCAGAACCCTTGCCGCTCAGATGACCTGCAAGGAAAGCGACATGTGGCGCAGAACCAACCTGCAGGAGCAAGGGGGCGGTTTTCCTCAGCTACTTCTCGGGCGGCTCTTCTTCGTGGGAAGCTCTCTTGCGGCGCAGGGCGAAAGCCCCTGTGAGCACGAGCACAAGGCCCGTCCCGGCGAGCACCGGAATAGGCCAGTTCAGCTGGCCGGTTTGGATGAGCGACTCGGTGTTGCGAACAGTCACGTAATCGCCGTTCACCAGGTAGCTTACCTTGTAGCCCCCTGCGCGGGGATCGCCTGCGCGGGGGTCGCCTGCGCTCATGCAGCCGAAACCAGCACGAAGGTGCACAGAACTGCCGCGAGCAACGGCACGCCCAGGACTCTTTTCTTGTCTCTCATGCCGCTATCCCCCTATTTCGCCGTCGTTTCGTGGCTTCATTGCGGCCAGAATGACGGTTCTTGCATCCGTGTAGTCGGTGGCGCAGGTCGAAAACGCCAGCACTTGCGGGGAATCGGCGCTGCGAAGACGATCCACGGTACCTTGGCGCAGATGCATCGCGTTCGCCTCGACGAAGGCGAGAAGCCCCTCTATGTCAGCCCGCCACCTGCTCGGCAAAAAGATCGCATCCTCCGATGCCGGAACCAGAAGGCAGGCGAAGATTTCAAGCTCGTAGGTGCGATCAGGCAAAAGAAGCGTGCCGCTTTCGTTTTCGCCGAAGAACCTCTCGTCCTTGAAAAGATCCAAGTCCCCGAACATCCGGCCACCCTCCATGTGGTGGCCGTAAAGCAGCGAGTACGCGTCGGTGAAGCCCCTGTTGTTCGTCGCGTCCAAAAAGATGCTTCCAGCCAGCGCGAAGCTGCCGTACACATCGGTGTTGATGTAGGAAAGGTTCGTCTCCCCCTGCAAAACGGGGTGGTCTATCTTCGTGTTGTCAAGCGTGACCCAAGCGCACACGTCCGGGTTGATGGCGAGCAGCTCGGCAAAGGAGGCACCGCCCTTTTGGTCGGGCGTAGACTTCAGGCGCAGCATGTCGGCCTGCACGTTTTCGGCTGCGGCGTAGACCTGCCCGTTGTCCCACAAGGCGTATACGGAATAGGCACCCGCAAGGCAAAGGGCAAGCACGATCACGAACCCGACAAGGGAGTTCATTATTTTCAAGACGGTCTTCGCCATAGCTTGATCGAGAATCCCCTTCCTGAGTATCAAACCGGTTACCTGGGCAGTACTCGGGCAGTGCTTGGGCAGTGCTTGGTGCTTGGCGGCGCCTCGGATGGTACTTGGGCAGTGCTTGGTTGGTGCCGACCCGAGTTGACTTCAACGCCTAGGCAGGCTTGTCGCATCGGGCCGGTACCGAGTGGCGCTTGGGTAGCGCTACTTGCTCGCGCGGCGCTTGCGAGCCACAAGGGCAACGGCGCCCAGAACCACAACGGCCAAAGTCACCACGTAGGGCAGGCTGTCCAGCACCACGCCCATGTCGATCTCGCCGTCCTTGGTGTTGGTGAAAGCTGCGGTCTGCTCGGCGGCAAACGCCACGGCACCCATGCAAAGTGCCAGGGCAAACGCCGCAATCAAGGGGATAACTCTCTTCGCAATCTTCATAGCTGCCTCCTTCTTCTCCTCTTTCTTTGCTTCGGTCATACTCTTCCTCGGGGGGGGGTTACAAACTCCGTCTACGGATAACGGTAATGGCCTTCCCTTCCACGTGTTCCAGCGAAACAGGGCCGAAAGTTCGGCTGTCCTGCGTCTGCGTGCGGTAATCGCCCAGCACGTATCCGACTGCAACCGGAAGGCGACAATCAGGTCGCCGTCCTTGACCGCCGGAAACATTCCGTTCCCGGAAGCCTGGGTGATCAGAATCACATGCGCGAACAGCACGTATCCGACTGCCGCCAGTAAAACGATACGCAAGGCGAGGCGCACGTAGCCTCGCTTCACCTCGGCGGCGCCTTGGCGCTTTCGGGCAGCGCGCTCGCCCGCAGACAATTCTTTACCCAGTTCGCATCACCTCCGCATCCGCTTCTCTTTGCGCCCATCAGTCGTCATCCCGATTCCTGAGCCGGATCACGCAGAAGGCAATCGCCCCTGCAACGACTGCAGCCAGCACGATCAAGTAAGGCCACGAGTCGAGCAGAACACCCACATCGGGGGGCGGATCCTTGTGGTTGACGAAGGTTACGGAATTTTCCCCGGCGGCTATTGTCTCGGTGCATTCGCGTCCTTCCATCGCACCGGAGCCGCCCTCTTGGTAGCTTGTGGTATAGCCGCTGCCCGAATAATCTTCGGTGACGGTGACCACCGTGCCGAGGGGGATGCCGATGATTGCTTTGGTTTCGCTATCACGCAACGTGAAGCTTTCAGTTATCGTCTCGCCGTCCTTCTCATAGCTATAGCTGAACGAGAAATCCTTCGTCTTGTCGCCCAACCCGCCGGTGACGAGCTTTTTCACGGTCAGCCTGGAATAGGTGTTGGTGTAAGCGACGGACTTGTCGTTGTCCTCCTTCGTGAGCGATACGGACTTTTCCAGCTGCGCATCGGGCGTAAGGGTGTAACCGCCCACCTGGGCGTTGTCCGGGATTTCCGCGAACGCGTAGGTCAAGGTGGTATTGGAGGGCACGTCGATATTATCGATCACGTAGCTGACCGTAACGTACGGCGTGCCGCTCACGTCAACATCTCCCCGCCACATGTTAGGGTCGAACGTTATCTCACCGGAAACGGCGTTGGGTGCGGTATACGAAATGAAGCTCTCGATCAAGTTCGCCTTCGCCGTCGCAAGATCGAGACCGTAGACGTTCTTCGTCACCGTTATACGACCCTTGCCGGGAGGCGGTGGGGGCAAAGTGGTGCTGAAGTGCACATTGTCCAGCAAATTGCCGACAGACTTATCGGACGTGGCCGTCTCCATCGCAACGAAGAAGAACCTTGTCAGATACTGGTTTTCTGGAACGACCATGGTGCCCGCGTGATTTCCCCAAGCCGTATTGCCGTTCGTGATGCGCCAGACGAAAACATCGCTGTCCTGTTCGTGGTCGCGAATGAAGTTCGTCAGTTCGGCTTGCGTCGTTATGTTTTCCACCTTGTGCAAAGGAGCGATTACCAGAGCCATCGTATCGTTGCGTCGGCTTCGTCCGGAGAACCCCCTGCCTGCCCGTCGGACGCGAGCTGTTC
>JAEYEL010000167.1 GCA_023403475.1 Actinomycetes bacterium | reverse complement strand
CAATGCGAGCAAATGGTTGCTGAAAAGCAGCCGTGGGTGCTCATCTCCCACTCCAAGAACCTGCTCGGCATCAATCCGAAGGTGAAGAACTTCTACTACCATCCCACGGGAGTCGCCTTCTTCAAGGGCGTTTCCAAGGAGGCGTAGCACACCGCTCGCCGACGAGAGCATAGCCCGGAAGACGCCTTTCCGGATTCGGAGAGAGACCCTGCGGGGTCTCTCTTTTTTCCTGCGGGGTCTCCCACTTTTTCGACGCAACGTTTCCCTCGCCTCCTTTTGCGTTTTGCCTAAAACAGATGTGCAGCTATCTTTTTTTGGCTCAGATGCTCTTCAATTGCGCTAAACTATGCAGGATTGCTTTCTAGCGGCGAAGCGCTCGCTCTCGTTTCGAGGGGCCCTGTCGTTCACCGAGAGTCGCCAATCAACTGGTTTCGCGTCGTTCGGACGACGACGCAGCAATGTCGGGGCCAGACCCGGCATTGACCCGCTACGCTTGAGCGAGAGCGTGGCGAAGCAATGCAAGAAGGGATTGATCGTGCTCAAATACATCATCAAGCGGATCCTCATGGTGATTCCTGTCTTGCTGGGCGTGACCATCATCATCTTCCTTATCACGCGCGTGCTGGCGCCCGACCCCGCCCCGGTGGTCTTAGGCGAGCACGCCACACCGGAAGCGATGGCGGCTTGGCGGACGAGCCACGGGTTGGACGACCCCATCTGGCTTCAGTACGTGAACTTCGTGGTTGACGCCGTGCAGGGCAACCTCGGCACCTCCTACTACACCAACCAACCGGTCACAGCCGAGATAGCCTCGCGCTTCCCCGCCACGGCGGAGCTGGCCATCTGCGCCATCATCGTCGCCTCGCTTCTAGGCATAACGCTAGGCGTTTTAGCGGCAGTCAAGAAGAACAAGATAGCAGACAACATGAGCATGCTCGTGGCGCTCATAGGCGTGTCGATGCCCATCTTCTGGTCGGGCATCCTGCTCATCTTGCTGTTCGCGGGCATTTTGCACGTGCTGCCCTCAAGCGGACGCGTCACGCCGCTTCTGCAGCCTATGGGCGGTACCGGATTCTTCATCATCGACACCATAGCGAAGGGCGACTGGGAAGCCTTAGGCGACGTGCTCATCCACCTTATTCTGCCTACGCTGGCTCTTTCCCTGTATTCCATGGCCATCATCACGCGCATGACGCGCTCGAGCATGCTCGAAACGCTTTCGGCCGACTACGTGCGCACGGCGCGCGCCAAAGGCCTTGCCAAACGCACCGTCAACGTGAAACACGCGCTGCGCAACGCCATGCTCCCCGTCTCGACGGTCATAGGCTTGCAGTTCGGAAGCCTGCTCGGCGGCGCGCTGCTCACCGAAACGGTGTTCGCTTGGCCGGGCATCGGCAAGTTTGCCGTCGATTGCGTGCTGAAAAGCGACTTCCCCGTCGTGCAGGGCATCGTGCTTTTGGTGGCGGTCATCTTCGTCATCATGAACCTTATCGTCGATATCGTGTACGCCTACCTTGATCCGCGCATCAAGTACGGCGCGAAGGAAGAGGGGTGATTCACGTGAGCGCGAAACAGCAACTCGCCACCGAGCCTTCGGTGGAATTGGAAATCGCCGCCCCCGTTTCGGCCAAAGAAAAGCACGAGAGCGTATGGAAAGACGTGCTCGCAGGCATCGTCTCGAACAAGGCGGCGCTCGTGAGCGGCATCTTCATCCTCGTTTTGGCGATTGTCGCCATCGTGACGAAGCTGGCACCGCAGGTTCTGCCCTACGATCCCTATCAGCAAAACCTCAGCGAATCTCTGCAAGGGCCAAGCGGCGCGCACTGGTTCGGCACCGACATGCAGGGGCGTGACATCTTCTGCCGCGTGCTCGTAGGAACCCAGATAACGCTTACGGTCGGCCTGCTCGCCGTGGCCATCTCGCTTACCATCGGCGTGCTGTTCGGTTCGATTGCCGGCTACAAGGGCGGGAAATGGGACACCGTCATCATGCGCATCATGGACATCATGCTGTCCATTCCCTCCATCTTGCTGGCCATCGCCATCATGGCGGCCTTGGGGCCGGGCATCGAGAAGGCCATCGTGGCCATCGGCCTTGTGTCCATTCCGGAATACGCGCGCATCGTGCGTTCCGAGATCTTATCCATCAAAGAGAACGACTACGTGGCGGCCGCCCGCGTTATCGGCGACTCGAACGTGGCCATCGTGTTCAGGCACGTGCTGCCAAACGTCCTACCGTCCATCATTGTGCGCGCCACGCTGGGCATATCCACAGCCATTCTGGATGCTGCGGCCTTGGGCTTTCTGGGTCTGGGCGTGCAGCCGCCCGACGCGGAATGGGGCGACATGCTCGGTCGCGGGCGCAACGAGCTTTTCCGGGCTCCCTGGCTCATGATCTTCCCCGGCTTGGCCATCACGCTCACGGTTCTGGCGTTCAACCTGCTTGGAGACGGCATTCGCGACGGGCTGGATCCCAAGGCAAGGAAGAGGTAGGGTCATGCTGTTATCTGTGAGAAACCTCTGCACCGACTTCCCCGTCAAACGCGGCGTCGTGCACGCCGTAGAAGACGTGAGCTTCGATTTGCAAGAAGGCGAGATCTTGGCCATCGTAGGCGAATCGGGTTCGGGAAAGTCGGTGACCAGCCTTTCCATCATGGGGCTTTTGGCAGAACCTGGGCACGTGGCCGGCGGAAGCATGGAGTTTTTAGGCAAAGATCTGGTGAACATGCCCGAAAAAGAGTATCGCGAGATGCGCGGCAACGACATGGCCATGATCTTCCAAGAGCCCATGACCTCGCTCAACCCGGTGTACCGCATCGGCAACCAAATAGTCGAGGCCATTCGCACCCACGAGAAAAAGGTCTCGAAGAAGGAAGCGCGGACACGCGCCATCGACCTTCTGCGCAAGGTGGGCATTCCCAGTCCGGAAAAGCGCATCGACGATTATCCGCACCAGATGTCGGGCGGCATGCGACAGCGCGTCATGATAGCAATGGCGCTAGCCTGCAACCCCAAGCTGCTCATAGCCGACGAGCCCACCACGGCGCTCGACGTGACCATTCAGGCGCAGATTTTAGACCTGCTGCGCCGCCTGCGCGACGACACCGGCATGGCAGTGCTTCTCATCACGCATGATTTGGGCGTGGTTTCGGAAACGGCCGACCGCGTGGTGGTCATGTACTGCGGGCAAGTGGTTGAGGAAGCCAGCGTGCGCACGCTGTTCGACCATCCTTTGCATCCCTATACGCTGGGGCTTTTGAAGTCCATTCCCCGCTTGGAAGACGACGATTCGAAGCGCCTGTACATGATCAAGGGCATGGTGCCGAACCCCTTGGAGATGCCGCCGGGGTGCCATTTTTCCGACCGCTGCGACTCCTGCATGGACATCTGCCGAAAGCAAGCGCCGCAGCTGGTGGACGCAGGCGACCACAAGGTTCGCTGCTTTCTGTACGAAAGCGCGGCGGGCGAGGTGAAAAGCGAGGCCGCCATAGAAGAGGCGGAAGCCGAAGCGCAGGCCGATATCGAAGCGGCGCGCGCCATCGAGACCGCCGAGCTTCTGCGCGCAGGTGATGTGGCACACGAGGCGGTCGAAGCGCAGGCGAAGCGCGCAGGCACCGGAGCTGGAGCTGAAACCGGTGTCGGCACCGACAACGACAACGGCACCAAAAGCAACGACCCGACCGCCCGAAACGACGAGAAAGAGGCGAACCGATGAGCGACGCAATGGAGCACCTCCAGGCAAACGAATCGGCTGCCGAAACTGCCGAAGCCGCCGAAGCTGATGCGCCGGAAAGCACGAAAGCCGCGACGAGCGACGTCCTGCTCGACGTGCAGCATCTTACGAAGCGGTTCGCAGCGGAGACGAACTTCTTCGGCCGCGCCACCTCGTATGTGCAGGCCGTCGACGACGTGAGCTTCCAGATTCGCCGCGGCGAGGCGTTCGGTCTGGTAGGCGAGTCGGGCTGCGGGAAAACCACCGTGGGCAAGATGCTCGTGAACCTGCTTACCCCCACAAGCGGCAAGATCATCTTCGACGGGCAGGAACTCACCGCCATGAAGGCGAGCGAGCGCAAGAAGTTCTGCAAGGACATCCAGCTCATCTTCCAAGACCCCTACGCTTCGCTCAACCCCCGCATGCGCGTGGGCGACATCATAGCCGAGCCCATTCTCACCAACAAGATCTTGCCGAAAGACAAGGTGGAAGATCGGGTGAACGAGCTTTTGGAATGCGTGGGCTTGGCGAACTACATGCGCAACCGCTATCCGCACGAGTTTTCCGGCGGGCAGCGCCAACGCGTGGGCATTGCGCGCGCCTTGGCCGTGAACCCCAAGCTCATCGTATGCGACGAACCGGTGAGCGCCCTTGACGTGTCCATTCAGGCGCAGGTGCTGAACCTGCTCGACGATCTGAAAGACCAGTTCGGTCTTACCTATCTGTTCATAGCCCACGGCTTGAACGTAGTGAAGCATGTGTCCGACCGCGTGGGCGTGATGTATCTGGGCAAGATGATGGAAATAGCGCCGAAGCGCTCGCTTTACGCCGACCCGCTTTCCCCTTACACTCAGGCGCTGCTTTCGGCCATTCCCGTGGTGGATCCTGCGGCGAAACGCGACCGCATCATTTTGGAAGGCGATGTGCCCAGCCCCATCGATCCGCCTGACGGCTGCCGTTTCGCCGGTCGCTGCTTCGCGAAGGTCGAAGGATGCGACACGATTATGCCCCCGCTCGAAGAAGTGAAGCCCAACCACCACGTGGCCTGTCTGCGTTACCGCGAAGGCGGCCCAGGAAAGGCCGTTGTTTAGCTGTTATCTAATTTGAATCTTCGAGTCAAATGCAACGATTACCGAGCAAAAACGGAAGGAGCCTATTCAACCACGCAAGAGGTGGATCGGTTGCCGCATATGCCGAACTCAGCATAAAGCCGTTCGCGGTATTCACCGTCCTTAGCAGCACGCTTAAGATCTTCGACGCGGCCGGAATCAACCAAAAGAGAGATAAGCTGGCCGTAAAATCTTTCGGCTTCCGCCCGACCTTCCGCCCGACCTTCCGCTCGGCCTTCCGCTCGGCCTTCCTCCAAACCTAGAGCCCGACCTTCCGCTCGGCCTTCCTCAAGGCCGACCTCCCGGTAGTGGCGGCGCGCCATGTTCACCTTTATGCGAGCGTCCTCCTCGATAGTGAGCCCCACAAACATCTCGTTCACCCACTTCCTGTCGTTGTTGGCTTCGGCGACCCTTCGATCTATGCGCTGCACCAAAGGGTCGCGGTTCACCACGCCCCTGTCTATGTATTCTAGCAGATTCCGCAGGCTCTTTCGGGGAACATCGCTATACGTGCGAGCGTTGAGAACGAGCCAGTGGGCGCCGCAGGCAACGTCTACGGTAGGGTTTTCCTCGCAATACCTTTCGATGCCGTACCGGGGGAGCCCGAACCCGAACGGGTCGTCGGCGCAGATGAAGATGATGAAGCTCTCAGGCAACAGAGTGTATTCCTGCCCCTTGCCCAGAAGCTCGGTGTCTATCGCCGACTGGTAGTACCGGAAACGCCTGCCCAGGCTTTCTTGGTAGTAACTCTGCATCTCTATATCGTACACCGAAGAGCCGTCCTTCAGGTAAGCGTCGAGCCGCACGCCACGCCGCCCGAACCGCGGCTCTATGGAATGCTCCGTCTCGTGGTACTTTATGCCCACGAGTTCGACGTCCAGTATCGTCTCGACGACAGCCTTGCATATCCCCTCGTCAGACATGACGCGCTCGAACATAGGCGCGTCGCTTATCGAAAACACCCGCTCCATGGAATCACCTTCCCTCGTTTATTCCGAGCAACCCTATCTTAGCGGCGCCATCCATCACTTACATGAAACGGTTCCACTAGAACGTCCACAGAAATCCATCAGGAAGCCACTGAAGATTTTTCACCGTTTCACCTCGATTCCAAGCAAATCGCCCACCTCGGTCCATTGGATATCTAGCAGAAATCAAGCAAAACACCAGCGAAAAACTGCGGCAAACCAGCCAAAAGGGGAACCTTGGAAAATATCCGTATAACCCCGCATCCCGCGCATAACCCGTGGTTTCATCGCGAAAAGGCAGGAATCTCCGCTTGCCAAGCGAATGCGCATGAGACAATGGCGAGCACTGACCAACCTAGTTCGATACGAGGAGCATATGCCTGAATTCATCTATCAAATGCATGCGGCGCGCAAGGCGCATGGCGACAAGGTTATCTTAGACGACGTGACGCTGTCGTTTTTCCCGGGCGCGAAAATAGGCGTCGTAGGGCCTAACGGCATGGGAAAATCGACCCTGCTCAAGGTGATGGCGGGGCTTGAAGAGGTCACGAACGGCGAAGCTCGGCTCACACCCGGGTTCACGGTGGGCATCCTTTTGCAGGAACCGCCGCTTGACGAAGACAAAACCGTTATCGAGAACGTTCGCCAAGCATTCGGAGACGTGCTGGCCAAAGTCGAGCGGTTCAACGCCATAAGCGAGGAAATGGCCGCGCCCGATGCCGACTTCGATGCGCTCATGGACGAGATGGGCAAGCTTCAAGAGGCCATAGACGCGGCGAACGGGTGGGACTTGGACAGCCAGCTTGCCCAGGCCATGGACGCGCTGCAATGCCCCGACCCCGACATGCCGGTAAACGTGCTCTCGGGCGGAGAGCGCCGCCGCGTAGCGCTTTGCCGACTGCTTTTGGAAGCCCCCGACCTGTTGCTTTTGGACGAGCCCACGAACCATCTCGACGCGGAATCGGTGCTGTGGCTCGAGCAGTTCCTGCATCGCTACCAAGGAGCCGTGCTGGCCGTGACCCACGACCGTTACTTCCTGGACAACGTGGCGGAATGGATATGCGAGGTGGACCGCGGGCACCTCTACCCCTACAAGGGAAATTACTCGACGTATCTGGAAACGAAGGCCGCACGCCTTGAGGCGCAGGGGCAAAAGGACGCGAAGCTCGCGAAGCGCATGGCGCGCGAGCTGGAATGGGTGCGCAGCTCGCCGAAGGCCCGTCAGGCCAAGAGCAAGGCTCGTCTCGCCCAGTTCGAGCGCATGGAAGCCGAGGCGCGGGCCGCAAAGAAGCTCGACTTCACCGAGATCCAGATTCCCGTAGGCCCGCGCTTGGGAACCAAGGTCATCACTGCCAATCATGTAAGCAAGTCGTTCGGCGAACGCGTGCTTATAGACGACCTGTCGTTCACGCTGCCCCAAGGCGGCATCGTCGGCGTTATAGGCCCGAACGGCGTGGGAAAATCGACCTTGTTCAAGATGATCATGGGGCTTGAGTCCGTCACGTCCGGCACGCTCGAAATAGGCGAGACCGTAAGGCTTTCCTACGTCGACCAGAACCGTGCGGGCATTCAAGCCGAAAAAACGCTTTGGGAAGTGGTTTCGGACGGCCTCGACTACATGAAGGTTGGCGAGACCGAAATTCCCAGCCGCGCCTACGTGGCAAGCTTCGGGTTTAAGGGTTCTGACCAGCAGAAACCCGCAGGCGTGCTTTCCGGCGGCGAGCGAAACCGCTTGAACCTAGCGCTCACGCTCAAGCAGGGTGGCAACGTGCTTCTGCTCGACGAGCCCACGAACGACCTCGACGTGGAAACGCTCTCCAGCTTGGAGGAGGCGCTTCTGGCCTTCCCCGGCTGCTCGGTGATAACGAGCCATGACCGCTTCTTCCTAGACCGCGTGGCCACGCATATCCTCGCATGGGAAGGCGACGACGAAAACCCCGGGCGCTGGCACTGGTTCGAGGGGAACTTCGCCTCCTACCAAGAAAACCGCATTGAGCGCCTTGGGGCGGAAGCCGCCAAACCCCACCGCATCCACCGCAAGCTCACGCGGGATTAGACGCACGAGATTAGACGTCTCACGCGGAATGAGACGCTAGGCGACGCGAGGGTTTATCGGCGGACGATGAGGTTGCCAGCGCGGAAGGCTATGCGAAGCTAAGCAGATCTGCACTGGTGGCAACTATGCGCTCTTCCAGCTCATCGTATGAAACGCGACGCAAAGCGGCCAGCTGGGAGAGCATGGCGGTAAGCTTCCTTTCCACGGCAAGCGCGTCGAAGGGCGCACCGGGGATGGCCGGCTCGTCCGTTTCCAGCAGCAGCCGCTTAAGCGGGATGGCCTGCGCATACGATCGACCGCGCTTCGTCTCGAGCATGCGGGGGTTGACAGAGAAGAAAAAGCCCGCTTCGACGGCGCGTTGCAGTTCGACATGTGTCCCGGAAAACCAGTGAAAGATGCAAGCGTTCGCAGATGAGCACGCAAGCGCCCCGCTTTCCTCCAAAACATCCATCACCTCGGTTGCGGCGCGCACGGCGTGAAGCGAAACTATCTTGCCGCCTTGCCGTGCGCACGCTGCGGCAAGGCGCGAGAAGGCGACAACCTGCACCTCACGCGTTTTCGCGTGGCGCTCACCGAAATCAAGTCCCACCTCAGCAATGAAACGGGTTTCGGAAACCAACTGTTCGAAGCGCTTAAGCAGCGCATCTCCCGGCAAGCCTTCCGCAACCCACCACGGATGCATCCCCAAACCGACGCGCACATTGTCGTAGGGAGCAAGCGTACTTGCGGCACCCGCGTAAGCATCAGGCGTGACCGTGGCGGAAAGACAGCCTATGCCCAAACGCTGAAGATCGGCGGCAAGAGCCTGCGGATCTTCGCCGAAATCCAAGTGGCAGTGCATGTCGACGAGGCGAATCGGCCTTTCCCCCATCGGGCATTCTCCCCCGCGCTTCTCTCTCATGACTTTTCCTCTACGCCCGCCAGCGTGCGCAACACCTCGCCCGCAATGGTGAGGCCCATGATGGGGGGCATGAACGAGGCCGTTCCCAAATTCGACCGATCGCGCAGCTCGACCCCCTCGCGGCGTTGCGGTTTGACCGGATGCTCGCATGAGTACAGAACCCGTAGATGGCGAATGCCCCGCTTGCGGCCTTCCTTGCGCATGACGCGGCACAAAGGGCAGTTCTCAGTTTCGTACAGGTCGGCCATGCGCAGGCATTCGGGATGCAGCTTGTTCGCGCCGCCCATGCTGCTTATCAGGCGCACGCCCGCACATTCCGCGTACTGGGCGACGGCGAGCTTGGCAGACACAGTGTCAATGGCGTCCACAAGATAGTCGATGCCGCTTGCGTAACGATCGAGCAGCGCGGGCACGTCGTCGGCGAAGAGAAACTTGTCTACAGCCTCCACCTGCGCAGAAGGGTTGATGTCGGCTATCATGGCACGCATGACATCCGTTTTCCTGCGCCCCACCGTGCTCATGAAGGCAAGCGCCTGACGGTTGATGTTGCTTGGCTGCACCACGTCGCAATCGACGACGACGAGCCGCCCCACGCCGCCGCGCGCTAACGCCTCGACGCAGTTCGACCCCACGCCTCCCAGCCCCAGCACCATGACCGACGCCGCCTGCACGCGGGCAAGCCCACAGCTCCCCCAGATACGCTCCAAGCGCGACATGGGGTTTTCATCTTGCGCATCCTCTATCAATTCCTCTGCCATGTCCGTCCTTTCGCCTAGAACATGGTATCACAGCACCAGGACACAAAAGCGAAGCGCTTTCACAGAAACGTGCGAAAGCGTTTTTCTCGTACACGCCCCCATACGCATGCGCACATTAAAGGGAGGGCAGCGCCGACAACAGCAAGAAATCCGTCGCCCCGCGCCTTCGCCGCCACGCAAAGCCTCTAAGGCCGATAGACTGCGCAGTTGTTGGGAGTCTCGTACATGTCAACCTGCGCCACCGGCAAACCCTGTGCCGCAAGTCTTTCGGCAAAGTAGCGCGCCAAATTCTCGGCCGTGGTGCGAAACGGCAGCAACGTAAGCGTAAATCCCTCGGCTTCAAGCGCGGCCAACGTCGCGGGCGCAAGCGAACCTTCCTCCACGAGAAACGTATGGTCCAGCCCTTCTGCCACATCGCGCACGGCGCGTTTGAACACGCCGAAGTCGAGCACCATGTCGCGCATCGTGCCCTCCCGCTGCAGGCTTTCCGCCTCCAAATACACCACCGCCCGCCACCTGTGTCCGTGCAGGTTCTCGCACTTCCCGTAATAGTCCGTGAGAAAGTGCGCCGAATCGAAGTTCGCCTCCGTTTTGAGTCCGTACATACGCCCGTCCTTTCGAATAGATCCGATCCGCCCGGAAAATCGCTTTCAGAGGAAAGCGAGGTGCGCTTTCAAAGAAACGACTGCTCGAACGCTCAAACGAGGTCCTTATCCAAGAGGAAATCGATGCGGACGTTTCTCAGCCTCGCATCTTCGCCGTAGAACCTGCCCGAGAACTCAACGGACGGACGCGAATTTCAGCTTATTAAAGGCTTTCATGCTCGGTAATTATACACTACCATGCTGATGCTCAAGTCAACTTCAGGCAAAATCGGATCAAGACACGGCAGGTACCGGCAAGTTCAGCAGGCACCAGGAGCGGCGAACAAACGGCACTCCGCAATAATCCGCAATAATCCTTCGCCGTAGAGCTATGCGAGAGGCACATTCAGTGGTACCATAGCCGAACCATGATTTGCAACGAACTTACAGGAAATGAGGACGCACTATGAACACGATGCGCCCTCTGCTGATAGTGCCCGCGTACAACGAAGAGGCCACCATCGCAGAGGTGGTACAGGGCATCCGCGACGAGGGATACGACTACGTGGTGGTAAACGACGGATCCGCCGACTCGACGCTTTCCATCTGCCGCGAAAAAGGGTTCAACGTTATAAACCTGCCCGTGAACCTCGGGTTGGCAGGCGCCTTCCAAACGGGCATGATATACGCTTGCCGCAACGGCTATAACTGCGCCGTACAGTTCGACGCCGACAAGCAGCATCGCCCCGAATACCTTCCCGCGCTGGTGGAAGCTGCGAAAACCCACGACATCGTCATCGGGTCGCGTTTCGTCACGCAGAAAAAGCCGTTCACCTTGCGCATGGCCGGCAGCCGCCTTATCTCGCTCGCCATCAGGCTGACCACCGGCCGCAAGATCAAAGACCCCACCTCGGGCATGCGCTGCTTCAACCGCCGCATGATGGAGCTTCTGGCAAGCGGCATCAACGTCGGACCTGAGCCCGACACGCTCGCCTATCTTATCCGCAGTGCGAACGCGCGCGTCACCGAAGTGCAGGTCACCGTGGACGAACGGTCAGCCGGCAAAAGCTATCTGAACGTGAAGACATCCATAGCCTACATGGTGCGCATTCTTCTCTCGGTGCTGCTTATCCAGTTCTTCCGAGCGAAAATAGACACGAAGAAAGAAAGCGAGGCCGCGCGATGACCGTCGAGCTGCGCATCATCCTCATCGTCGTATCGTTTTTCACCGCCGCGCTCATGCTCAGGCGCATCCGCCGATCGAAAGTGCGCATCGAAGATTCCGTCTTTTGGATAGTCCTTTCGCTCATCATCCTCATCTTCAGCATATTTCCGCAGGTGGTGGACGCGTGCGCCAATGCGCTGCATATATATCTCACCACCAACTTCCTGTTCCTGTTCTTCATTTTCGTGCTGCTCGTGAAGCTGTTCACGCAAAGCGTGACCGTGTCTCAGCTTGAAACCAAGCTCGACCGTCTGGTGCAGGAACAGGCGCTTGCGGCGAAAGAGCCGTCGAGCAAGCGCTCATTCGAAAACGAAGCCGCCCAGGCAAGCGAGGCTGCACGTGACGAGTAGCGAGCAGCCCTCCTACGCTGTTTTCTCGGCGCTTTACGCCCCTCACACGGGCGGCGTGGAAACGTACACGGCGGGCATCGCGGCGGAATTGGCGCGGCGTGGCAGTCGCGTCACCGTGGTCACCTGCCGGCTTTCAAATAGCTGCCCTTTGCGCGAGGTGCAGGAAAACGGCGTCGAGATAGTGCGCCTCCCCAGCCTATCGCTCATGGACGGCAGGCTACCCCTTTTGCGACGAGGCGCGGCGTTTCGACGGGAAATGGACGCTCTGGCGTCCGCCTCGTTCGATCGTGTCATCGTAAACACGCGGTTCTACGGGCTGTCTCTTGTGGGCGCCCGGTTCGCACAAAGCACGCACACGCCCGCCGTTATCGTAGAGCACGGATCGGCTCATCTTTCCTTGGGAAACGTCGCACTCGATGCAGTCGTGGAAGCCTACGAGCATCGCACAACCAAGCACATAGCCGCATGCGGCCTTCCGTTTGCTGCCGTTTCGCAAGCGGCCGCGCAGTGGCTTTGCCACTTCGGCCTTACATGCTCGGGCATTGTGCCGAACGCGCTTGACGCAGAGGAATACGCGCGCGCAGCGTCGAGCCGCAGCTTCCGCGAAGAGCTGGGCATTTCCCCCGAAACGCTGCTCGTCGCCTTCGTCGGGCGCCTTGTTCCCGAAAAGGGCGTGAGCGAGATCCTTAAAGCCGCAAGGCTCGTGTGCGCCGAAGGCGGCAAGGGCGGCATCGGTCTCGAAGCCGAAGGCGGCGCTCGCACCGAGGCCGAAGTCAAGGGCAAATACGACACCGGAGCCAATGCCAATGCCAATGCCAATGCCAAGGCCGAAGACAGCGCTGCGGCCTATGCGTTCGCGTTCGCGGGCACAGGACCGCTTGCGCAGGACGTGCGAAAGGCCGCAGAAACGCTTCCCGTGTTCGCTCTCGGACATCTTGACGCACCCGATGTGGCCGCACTGCTGCGCGAGGCGGACATGCTCTGCCTCCCTTCGCGGTCGGAGGGATTCGCAACCGTTCTGCTAGAGGCGGCCGCCATGGGCTGCATGCCCATCGTCACCAACGTGGGCGGGGCGCACGAGCTGGGCGTAACCTTCGCCGAGGAAACCTCGACGGGAGTTTTGCTGCCGAACATGCGGGCAGATTCTATTGCGCAGTCTCTCCTGTGGGCACGCACCCATAACGACGAATGCCGAAGCCGCGGCAAGCGGCTTGCCCACGAAGTGCGCGACAACCACAGTTGGAGCAGCACGGCCGATGCGTTCGACCAGATTTTCTTTCAACTCTCAAAAGGAAACGCACGATGAGCACAAGTACGAACCGCACAGGCGGCGCGAACGGTGCCGGCACCAGTACCGGCACCAGTACCAGTACCAGTACCGGCACCAACGCTAACGCTAGCACGGCCAGCCCCGCAAGCACGCATTCCGACAATGCGACGCTTGCGCGCCTGCACGGCGCGCTGCTGCTCATGCTGAAAGACTTCTCGGCTCTGTGCGCACGCGAAAACCTTACTTGGGTGGTCATGTACGGAACGGCTATCGGTGTGCTGCGGCACAAAGGGTTCATTCCGTGGGACGACGACGTAGACATAGCCATGTCGCGCGACGATCTGGAAAAACTCACCGCCATCGTGCAGAGCGACCCTGTGGTAAGCGAGCGTTACTGCATGGTCGATGCGCAGCTGAACCCGCGCTACCCCATGGCCACCTCGCGCTTCATGCTGCGCGACACGGAATTCCGCGACGCGAACCTGGCGACCATGGACTTCGAGTCGGGCATCTTCCTCGATTTGTTCCCTTTAGATGACCTTGCCGATAACGAGCGCGCCTTCCGCCGCCAAGTGTGGCGCGCATGGCTCTGCAACAAGCTGGCCATCGCCAAGCTCACCCGCAACCCCTACGTTGCCGGCGGCGGTGCGCAGGCAGCCATGCTCAAAGCGGGCGCTGCCGTTGCGCGCGGGCTGCTGAACTTGCCCGGGCTGCGCAGCATCCGCCTGAACGAGCGCTCGCTTGGTTGGCAGACGCGCTATCGCGGCCAGCGAACACGTCGCGTGGGCTATCTATGCGACACGAACCGCTTCTGGGACATATACGACCGTGAAGACCTGTTCCCCGTGCGCATGGCCGCCTTCGAGGATATGGAGGTTCCTTTGGCAAGACGCGCCGAGAAGCTCCTTTCCGCCCTCTACGGCGACTTCATGACCCCTCCGCCCGAGAACGCCCGCGCCGAGCACTACCCCGAAGTTCTTGACCTCGGCCCTTGGGAGCACGCCGCGCCGCTTGAACTATAGCCCGTCTCGAATTCATATGCCCCTACGTCCATAGGCTGGCGTACTTCTCCGCGATTTCGCGAAAACGTTATTCCATCACGTTCACGCCGTCGCCGAAGTCGAGGATGCGCGGGGGACAAGCGCCGCGCTCGGATTCCGGGGGCAGCTCATGGTAGTTGCCGTAGAAGACACGCAGGTAGGCATCGGTATCATGCGGCACGGGAAATTCCTCGCCTTCGAACAGCGTGGGCCTTGTGGGAAACAGCGTCTCGTCTGCAAACGTGCCGAAATAGGCGTAGCAAACGTCGCTCCAATCGCCCCGCCCATTGCCGCGCGCTATGCTGCGGCGGGCGCGTTCGCCGATAAGCCGGGGCGAAAGGAACGCCCGCGCAAGCTTATGGGCGCAAGCACATCCTGCGCGAAGCAGCGGCTTGCACGGGGCGTTTGCGGGAATCTTCACCTTCGACGTACAGTACAGATACGACGCACGCTGCCAGAAGTTGAACCCGCGCACCTGCCGCGCGGCTGTGGAAGAAGAGGAATCCAAGCGGCAATATGCGAACACGTCAACGAATATCCCCTGCTCGAAGTTCGATTCCACCATCTGCTCGCTCATAAAGCGCGTGCCTTTTCTGTATATCTTCGCCCACAGAGGCGGGTAGTTCGGCGTGCTTTCGTGCGTGTAGAGGCCGTATTCTTCGGAAAGCAGCTCGGGCGCACGCTCGCAGAACGTGCGGTAGTCGCAAAGCGGCAGCGCCACGTCTATGTCGTCATCCCACGGAATGAACCCGCCGTGGCGCACGGCTCCAAGACACGTCCCGCTATCGACGAACCACGTCAAGCCCAGCTCATCGCACACGCGACGAATCTCGACAAGCAGTTCGAGCTCAATAAGCTGCAAGCGCCGCAGCGCCCCTTCCGGGTATCCAGCCACACCCATCTCCCATCCGCCGTTTCACCGACCGAGCGCGATTCGGCCCGAAGGCCGCCCGAACCCGAACCGTCGGCAATTTATCAATTCCTCTTCGCGGCGCGAACCCGCACCGTTCAAGTCGCAAGGGGCTATTCTAGCGCTGCCCGCCGTCAAAAGGCAAGCGAGCCGTCGCCGTCGCGCACCTGCGCGATGCGTGCCCACAGCGTGCGAACGCCACCTGCACGCACGCAGCATACAAGCGCCGCGCACCCGCCACGCATCGCACCCGCCGCACGCGCACCCACGCGCTGCCGCGCTTCACGGCCCTGCAAGCGCCACAGATCTGCGCGCACGCCTGTCCCGCGCTTGCATAGGTTATTTTAGCGCTGTTCGCGCGACGGCAGACGCAAGCATGCGCAATTTGAAGGATAATAGCCGTCATGTTGCGAGAAACCGCCTCGAAAAGAAGAATCGTTCTATGGAACGCGGCAGGAAGCGCCGTCTATGCGCTTTCGTCTTTTCTGCTGCTCATCATCGTCATTCGCATCTGCGGCGACGTGGAGGGCGGCATCTTCTCTATCGGGTACGCCATAGCCCAGCTCATGCTCACCGTAGGCGTGTTCGAATCGACCACCTACTTCGCCACCGATGCGCAAGGCAAGTTCACCTATGCGCAGTATCTGGCCTTCAAACTGGCAACCTGCCTGCTTATGGTAGCAGCAAGCGTGGTTTACGTGCTTTCGTTCGGCTTCGATGCGCATAAGATGGCCGTAGCGTATGCGCTGTGCGTCTACCGACTCATCGAGGCGCTTTCGCAGTTCTGGTTCGCGGCTTTCCAAAGGGAGGAGCGCCTCGACCTCGGCGGGTTTTCCACCGTGTGGCGCTATGTGCTTTCCACGGCTGCACTCGCCGTCGCGCTGGCCGCCACGCACGACGTGGTGGCCGCCCTCGTGGCGGCCTCGGCCGTGGAAGCCGCTTGGTTGGCGTGCTACGACGTTCCCCGCCTTGCACGCATCGTGCGCGTGGGGCACCCCGATTTCTCGCTCGCACCGCTCATCGCTCTTTTCCTAGCGTGTCTTCCGCTGTTCATCAGCTCGTTTCTGTCGACCTATCTAGGCAACGTGGGCAAGTACGCTATCGAGGCGGCGGGCACCGAGCAGATGCAGACCGTCTACAACGTGTTGTTCATGCCCTCGTTCGTCATCAACCTGTTCATGATCTTCTTCGTTCGGCCCACGCTCACCACATTGGCGAAGCTCTGGCTGGCACACGATGTTTCCGCGTTCGCACGCATCGTAGGCAAGCTTTTGCTGCTCGTTTTCGGCATCACCGCCGTGGTCATCGGCGCATGCGCCGTGGTGGGCATCCCTGTTTTGGAGCTGTTCTACGGCATCGATCTGCAAGGATATCTGGCACCGCTGCTCATCGTGCTTTTGGGCGGCGGGTTCCTTTCCGCATCGAACGTGTTCTACAACGCTATGGTGGTCATTCGCACGCAGAATGCCGTCGTGGCGGGCTACATCGTGGCCATTGCAGTTGCCACCGCCGTTTCCGTTCCCCTTGTCGATGCGATGGGAATCGTTGGCGCTGCTTGGGGATACGCCCTTTCTTGCCTCGTGCTGGCGCTCGCGTTCGCGGCTCTGTTCGCCTGGGGGGTGGCTCGCAAGAAGAAGCACTGGGCCGCATGACGGCGGAAAGCGCGCGGCCGGGGCAAGCTCGAGCACGGTCGAGCCGCCGAAGCCGGCGGCGACCGCATAGCGACAGGCAGCAGGGCGGGCAAACAGGAGCAGCGGGGACGGGACTGCAAGGTTCCGCTTCCGCCACCTGCCCGAGGTCACGCGTTGAGCACTATGGTCTGGGCGATGCTCGCCAAAACGAAGTAGCCGCCCAGCAGAAGCACCCCGTAATGGTACGTCGCGCAGCTCGCGCGGGTCGCCTTGATTCTTTCCCCTAGGCGGCAAAACGGACGGAAGTTCAGACAGAAAAGCCCGAACGGGAACAGAAGCGGCAGCAGGTAGCGCCCCTGCACGCCGGTAATCCAGTCCCACCCGGCCGGCGTAAAGCTGATGAACAGCGCCGTGCATATCAAAAAGAACGTAAGCAGGAGCAGCGCGAACATCGCTGCGCGCTTGGAGTGGGTGGCGTATGCGGTATCGCAAGCGTTCCTGTCGGTAAGCGCTGCAGCCAAAAGCAGCGCCATCACCCCGTAAGCGTAATCCGATGTTTCCACGCCGCAGAAGTCAGTAAGGATGAACGGCACGTTGCCGATGCTGAAAAAGTACGCGCAGAACTTGAAGAACACCGTTAAATAGGCAAGCGGAGAGCCTGTGATGAACGCTATCTGCACAGCCGGATTCACGTCACCTCCGCGAGCGTCGCCTGTGCCCGGTCCCGCGAACAGCAGGGGGAGCACGAACGTGGCCAGCACGAACGCCGCCGATGCGAACACGATAACCAGATAGCGCCCGTGCGTGAGCGCCGGCGCGAAAGGAGCCGCCACGTTCGACGAAGCCTCGCCGCCCGCCTGCTTTCCTTGTGAAGCCGCGTCTTTCCTCCCGCTTCCATGCGCGGACTTTGCGAACTTAAAGCGGGGCATGAACAGGAGCATGGCCGCTACGGGCACATACACCGCCTTCGGTCCCAGTCCCACCAGAAACGCCGCTACCATCAGCAGAAACCAACGCCACCGCAGCGGCTCGCAAGGACGCTGCAACTCGCCGGCGAAAATGGCGAAACCCAGCATGAGAAACCCCGCAAGCCAGGCATCGTAGCTGTAGTTCGCCGCCAGATACATCATGGTGGGAACAAGCGCGCAAACGCACAGGAGCATCTTGCCGCCTTTCAGACGCTTGCAGGCGAAGAACGCAACCAACGCGAAGCAGGCCAAGGAAAACAGCCTGCCCATAAGAAACGCCACCGACGAAGGCAGGGAAAAAAGGCGCGCCACCCAAAGCCCCACGGCGGCGGGAATATAGGCGACCGTGTAGTACTCGACAATGCTCACGCCGCGCAGCGTCACGGCTCCGTCAAGACGCACCGCCTGCGGCTCGGATCCGTCGAACAACCGCGCGCCGGGACCAAGGTCTTCCAAACCGGGAATATCGGGGCGAGCGCCCAAAGGAAGCAACCCGTGCGAATCCTCGCCGCCCGCCTGCGTTTTCAAAACCCCGTCCTTTTCGGCACCGCCCGGACGCGCATGCCCGTCCCGCTTGCCCGACCCGTCCTGCTCGCCCTGCTTGCCAGGCTTGCCCGGGTCGTCAAGCTTCCCCGGTTCGCCCGATTCGTCAAGCTTCCCCGGCTTCCCCAATTCGTCAAGCTGGCCGTACCTGTCTTTCAGGCGCTCCTCATCGTAAGCGTTCACCCAGTTCGGGTCGCCATGATAGCGGGAAAAGTAGGCTACGTCGTGAAACGCCTTCCCCACCAGCGCCGCATCGGCAGACGTGTATTCCGGATCCACCAGATACGATGCCGCCACCGCCCTGTCGTAGTGGATGTGGTCGTCCCACGACACATGGGTGTACCACGGCGTAAGAAAAGCGAACAGAAACCCTGCCGCAAGCGCAACGGCCAAAAAACCCCGCTCGGGCCGCGCGGCCATACTGCGCCGCAAACCGAACAGCACCACAGCCAAAGCGGCGACAACGCCCGCGAACACGCGGCATGCGCCGGGGTTTCCCACACCCGTCCACTCGCTTAGAATACCGAAGGTGAGCGCGGCCAAAGCGTACGCGGCAACGGAAGCTGCCGTATGCGCGAAGAGCCGCTTCGCAAGTCGCGCATGGTTCGCCAGCAAGGAACCGCGCATACGCAGCGCAAGAGCGCGCCAATCGTACATGACAACGCAGCACATAACCGGAAGCGCCATGGCAAAGAAGGCTGCGATGCGCGAAGCATGCCAATCGCCGAGTGTGAAAGGGCTGGAAAGAGGGGCGCCCACAAGCGTACCGAGCTCAACGAGAACGGCAGCCGCGAAAGAGGCGGCGAGCACCTTCGCCAAACGAGCAGGCGTGGCAGAACGCCCCCACCATACAAGGCGCCGCGCCACGAACACATACCACAGAACAGCCGCCGCAACGGCCATGATCGCACAGAAGGCAACGTATGCCACGCACGCCGCCAGCGAATGGCGGGGCAGCACGAAAGAACCGTACGCGCAGGCGATGACTGCGATCAAAATCTCGGCGGCAACCAAGGCGCGCATGCGCCTCCTTGCCCCCTTTTCCTCATGCACCACGAACGAAACCCGCACTTCCCGTCATCCCAAACGAACCGACTGCATAGCATAGCACACTGCAGCCCAAGAAGCACGGCGCTTACACTTACTTCGGGGTACCGGGCTGCGTCGAGCGCACCTCGAACGGCAAGGGATCGTCTTGACCGCGCCATGCAGGCACGTCGAACTGTCGCGTCCAATACCCCATCGCACGGGCGACAATCGCAGAAATGAAAACCGAAGCAACGGAAAGCGCATAGCCCACCGCAAGCGCAACCAGAAGAGCAAGGCCTCCTAATGCGAAGATTGCACCCCACGGAACCGAACCGCCAAGGTGAGTACCCGCGCCGACACCCCCCGCAAGAGCCGCCGCCGAAATTCCGAAGATAACCGAAACAATACCTACGAGCACGGCAAATACGGCGCCTACCGCCAAAGCGGCAATCAATGCCATGCCGAAAATGCGCAGAAGCCCGTTGAAGTCGCGGCGCATCATCGACCATATCTTTCCCAGCTGAAATCCGGCGGAAAGCCGCCCGTAGATGCTTATGCGCATCGATCCGACCCACGTGAAGAACTGCACGAAAAAGATGGCGGCGATCGTCGCCACGAAAAGAAACAGGCTCATAACCACCGGAAGGAAGCTCAGAATCCGCGCATGATGGCCGTTGCCCCACAGCACGACAGGGCCTGCGCCCAACAGCGCCCCAATCAAATCGATCGCCATAGGCAGGCACGAAAACACCACGGAAACAACCAGCACGAAGAAGCCGCGGCTGTACAGCTTCCCGTCCTCGTTCCCGAATATGCGCGCCGGCATGGGAGCGTGCACGTTCCACGCGATATCGCGAGCCCAGCCGTACAGGTAGCCCATTACCACGATAGTCCCGAACACGGGGATGAGCGATATCAGACCCAGTAGCAGTAGCCTGGAAAACCACTTCGGGGAATTCCTGATGTCGTTCCAAGCTGTTTTGAAGTAGCCTGCTTGCATATGCTGTCCTCCGTTTTCTGCCCGTTCGTTCGCCTTTTCGCAATCGCTCACTATACCTTTTCGCACCGCAACGAGGCATGTCGGGCGCAAACCGTTTCCCGCCCGTCACTTTCACGCCCGTCACTTTCACCTCCGTCACTTTCACGTCCGCAGGCACAGAAAAACGCCCCGCCGGTTCAAGCCGGCAGGGCGTTTCTATTCGAAAGCGAAAGCTCTGATCGAAGTTATTTGATGGTAACGGCGGCGCCGGCTTCCTCGAGCTTGGCCTTGATCTCTTCGGCCTTGTCTTTGGCAACGCCCTCCTGGATGGCCTTCGGAGCGCTTTCGACGGCTTCCTTGGCTTCCTTCAGGCCCAAGCCGGTGATCTCGCGAACAACCTTGATAACGGCGATCTTGTTGTCGCCGAAGCCTTCGAGCACGACGTCGAACTCGGTCTGCTCCTCGGCAGCAGCGCCGCCCTCGGCAGGAGCGGCAACCGCAACGGCGGCAGGAGCGGCGGCGGAAACGCCGAAGGTCTCTTCGATCATGGAGACAAGTTCGGAAGCCTCGAGAAGGGTCATTTCCTTCAAAGCCTCGATGATTTCCTCATTGGTCAGTTTGGCCATTTTCTTTTCCTTTCAGTCTGCCGCATTCAAAGCGGCCTCATCGCCGCTTTCCCAAGCGGCTCTCATATTTCCGTTTCTCAAGCGGCGCGCGTTGCCTTCAGGCCACTCGCGCCAGCGCGGCTGCTACGCCGCGTTCTTCTGATCTGCAACTGCGCTGATAGCGCGAGCAAGACCACTGGGCACGCCGTTGACGGTAACGGCAAGGCCGCGAGCGACGCCAGCGATAGCGCCGGCGATCTGGCCCAAAAGCTGTTCGCGGGAAGGCAGCGAGGCAATAGCCTCCACCTGCGCCGCGTCAACGAATGTGCCGTCCATGATGCCGCCCTTGATTTCAAGCTTGTCGTTCTTCTTCGCGTACTCCTTGATGGCCTTGGCAGAAGCCGCCACGTCGGCGCCGGAGAAGATGAACGCGGACGGACCGGACAAAATTTCATCCATGTTCGCCATCTTAAGGTCTTCGAGCGCGATGTGCATAAGCTTGTTCTTATACACTCTCATGCTGGCGTCGGCTTCGCGAACCGAATGGCGAAGCTCCTGGCTTTCCTTCACGGTCAAGCCGCAGTAGTCGACCACCCACACGGCGTTCACGCCATCGAGATCTTGCTTGATCTGGGCAAGCGTTTCGATATTCTGGGCATTGGGCATACTCTACACCTCCTTTTCCTCAAACTTGGGTTCCGCCCCTCATCGGCAGGGATCGCCGTCTGAGAAAAAGGCGACCCCTGCCGCACAAGCAACAGGGGTCGTCGAAACTACGATTCGGTATCGACCACCTCGGCAGGCCGCATCTGAGATGCGATTGAACCTCGCGGCACCTGCTGTCTTGGGCAGCGGAACTATTCTATGTCGACGCTGCTTCAAAAAGCAGCACTCACAGTGTAGCGGCTTGCCCGGCGTTGTCAACAGGGAAAGCAGTCGGAAGGCCCATTTCCACAGAATTCCGAACCCCGAGGCCTTAGGCATCGGCGCCCGAATACCCGGCACCCGAATTCCCGACACTCGAATACCCGGCGCCCGAATTCCCGATGCTCGAATTCCCGGTGCCCCCGAAGAGACGAAGGAACCCGAAGGCCGAGCCAATCTATCGCCGCCGGGAACCGAACAGCCCGCGCACGATCTGCCCTGCCGCGTCACGACCGATCTTCCCCAGAATGGACGTGGCCTGCCGGGCGAGCATTTCCTGCTGCTTCGCGCGGGCCTTCTCGGCGCGCTCCGCCTCTCTCTCGCGAGCGCGAGCCTCGCGCTCGGCCTGTTTGGCAGCCTCGCGTTCGGCTTTGGCGGCCTCTGCGGCCTTCTGCTTTTCGAATGCCGCCTTCTCGGCCTCGAATGCGGCTCGCTCGGCCGCAAGCGCATCGTCGGCGGCCTTCTTTTCGGCCTCGTCTTGGATTATCTCGAAAGCCGATTCGCGGTCGATAGTCGTGCCGTACTTCTCCATGAGGGGCGCCTGCGCGGTCAAGGCTGCGTTCACCGTTTCTTCGGGAGCAGCCGCCATCAGGCATTGCGGCGGTAAGATCTTGGCGTTTTCCACAACGGAGGGCTTCCCCTCTTCATCGAGGAACGACACGAGGGCCTCGCCGGTGCCCAGCTCCAGTATGGCATCCTCCGACTTGAACGCCGGGTTCGCGCGAAACGCCTGGGCGGCGGCCCGCACGGCTTTCTGCTCTGCGGGCGTGTAGGCGCGCAGGCCGTGCTGCACGCGGTTGGAAAGCTGAGCGAGCACCTCGTCGGGAATATCAGACGGCGACTGCGTAATGAAGTAGACGCCCACGCCCTTCGAACGGATAAGCTTCACCACCTGCACTATCTTGCTCAGAAGCTCGCTTGGCATGTTGTCGAACAGAAGATGCGCCTCGTCGAAGAAGAACACGAACTTCGGCTTTTCCGCATCGCCCACCTCGGGCAGCGTCTCGAAAAGCTCGTTCATCATCCAGAGCAGGAACATGGCGTAAATCTGCGGGTTTTGAATGAGCTTGGCCGCGTTGAGCACGTTCACGTATCCGCGCCCGCGCTCGTCGCAGGAAAACCAATCGCTCAGATCAAGCGCCGGCTCCCCGAAGAACACGTCGCCGCCTTGATCTTCCACGGCGATGAGCGCCCGAAGAATGGCGCCCACCGACTGCGACGACACCTTGCCGTAGGTGGTGGTGTATTCGGCGGCGTTTTCGGCCACGTAGTTCAACATGGCCCGTAGGTCTTTCAAGTCTATGAGCAGCATCTGTTTGTCGTCAGCAATGCGGAACACGATGTTGAGCACGCCCTCTTGCACCTCGGTCAAGCCCAGCAGACGCGAAAGCAGGGTCGGCCCCATGTCCGATATGGTGATGCGCACAGGGCAACCCCTCTCGCCCAGCATGTCCCAGAAGCGCGTGGGGCAGCCCGTGTAGTTCCAGTTCTCGATACCGAATTTCGCGATGCGCTTCTGCATGCCCTCGTTATCGACGCCGGGTGCGCACATGCCCGTTACGTCACCTTTGACATCGGCCATGAACACCGGCACGCCTGCTTGGGAAAAGCCTTCCGCCATCAACTTCAGCGTAACCGTCTTGCCGGTGCCGGAAGCGCCGGCGATAAGTCCGTGGCGGTTCGCCTGGTTGAGCAGCAGGTAGCAGGGGTTTTCGCCTTGCGCCATCCAAATCTTGCCATCGAGCAGCATGAAACCCTCCTTCGTGTTGCGCCTTCCGCGCTGTAGCGTTCGCGTTGAACCTTCGTGCTTTGGCGTTCGCCTCGCGCCTTTATGTTACGCCCTCACGCTGTATCTTCTGTGTTGCAGCGCTCATGCTGCACGGCGAACATTATAACGCCCTCACCCCTGCGAAGACGTGAAAACAGGCGCGGGCGGAAAGAAACGGACAGAAGAAAAGCGCCCGTCCTTGCAGGCGGGCGCTTCGCTTGGGTTCATCTCGCACATCGCACGACAGACCGAGTCGAACGAACTTAGGCAAAACTAGACAAAACCAAATCAAAATCGCAGTTAGAGAGCCTTTTTCCACAAGCCGTGCTTGTTGCAGTGCTCGAACACCAGAAGCGGTTTGTCATCCACAAGCCTGAAATCGGCCGTCGGAGCCTCGCCCGGCTTCAGGCAGCGCGCCTGCACGCCCTTTTCGGTAACGAGGTAGATCCACTCGATGTAGTGGTCTTCCTCCATGGGATGCTCGACGCTTCCCACCTGCACGTGCACAACGTCTCCTTCCACGGCTACTTCCGGAACATGCTTCTCGGTAGCGGCATCGGTGCTGTTGGCTTCGAGGATTTCCATTTTCTCGCCGCAGCATACCAGCGGCACCCCCGAATCGACCGGCTTCATGGCAATGTTGCCGCAATGTTTGCAAATGTAGAAAGTTGCCCTACGCATAACGACTCCTTCCGGTTTTCGCGAATACGCGGCCTCGCCTTGTATCTGCCGCGCAACGTTTCCATCATACCATGCCGCGAGTCCTTTTGGCAGCGTTTTCCATAATTGATACCAAATCTAATACATTTAAGTTACCTTCGGGTTACCGCTGGGTTACCTTTCACACCATCGTTAGATTATCGTCACCATCGTTAGATTATCGTTCGCGCTATCGCGCACGTTCGCCGAAATGGGAACCGGTCGGCCGAAAAACCTTACGGCAGAAGGCCTGCGCATTCGAAGGCGAAATACGCCAGCACCACGGCACCCACGGCAATGCGGTACCAGCCGAAAGCCGTGAAGTCGTTCTTCTTGATGTAGCCCATAAGAAACCGAATGGACACCACCGACATCACGAACGCCGAAACGATGCCCACCACCAGAACCGCTATTTCCACAGACGACATGGCAAGACCGCGCACCACGAACTTGACGACTTTCACCAAGCCCCACCCGAACATGACGGGAATGGCCAGAAAGAACGTGAATTCCGCAGCCGCCGTACGCGAGCAGCCCGCGAGCATGCCGCCTATGATGGTGGCACCGGAGCGCGATGTGCCGGGAACGATGGCGAGCACTTGGAAAAACCCTATCTTGAGCGCCGTTTTCCAATCGATATCATCGACGCTCGTTATCTTGAACAGCTCGGCTTCCGCTCGTTTTCCATAGCTGGCGCCGGATTCGCCGCCAGCGGATTCGCTGCCGTCAGGGCCGCCGCTCGTCACCTTGCCGTGGCTTCCTAAGTGAAGCCCCTCGTCGCCGGAAAGGGTCATACGGTTCTCGCCACCAGACACGCACGCACTGTTCTTGCCGCCGGGTATGCACGCATGCTTTCCCCTTACAGCAGCCGCATCCCTTACAGCAGCCGCAGCGGAAGCCCCCGAGCGCGCATGACAGCCGCGTGACCCGGCAGCGGCCGCCTCTGCCTCCTGCAGACGGCGGCGATTTCGCCTTTCGAGCACAATGAACACGATGCCGTACAGAACGAGCATGGCCGCCACGGTCACCTTGTTGTAAAAATGCTCGTTCACCCAGTCGTCAAGCGCGAACCCGAAGACTGCGGCAGGGATGCACCCCACGACCACCATGCCCCACAGCCGCCACGTGCCGCGCCGCTCGTCAGGCGTTTTGCTCCTTGAGAACGGGTTGAGTTTGTGGAAGTACAGAATGACCACCGCCATGATGGCGCCGATCTGTATAACCACAAGGAACAAAGCTAGGAACTCGTCGGAAACCTGCAGCTTCACGAATTCGTCCACTAGGATCATATGCCCGGTCGATGAGATGGGCAGCCATTCGGTAATGCCTTCCACAATGCCTATGAGCAGGGCTTTCAATGCTTCGAAAATCATACGGCTATTCCTCGAATCGATCGTTCGGTCTACGGCGACAGCATGCGGCTTCGTTTCGCACCTTGACTTCGTGCCCAGCTTCGCAGCCTTCGCTTTGCGACCCCGGCCAAGGCTGGGTCGTCATCTACGCCCCACCTTCGCAGCTCCGCCTTGCGCCTTGGTGCGGCGTCTTCGTTTTGCGAACCCAGCTTCGCGGCTTCAGCCAAGGCTAGATCTCCATCGGGCGAAGCGCGGCAACGCCGCCGTCAGGCAAGCCGAAGCGCCCGCGCAAACGAAACATGTCCGCAAATAAAACAGCGCGCCGAAAAACGCGCCGCAATCAGCTGAGCATTGTACACGAGCAGCAAAGCCCTGCTTCAAGAAAACAGAGAGGCGACACGATTAGCGCAGCCGAAGCAGGAACCCCGACACGCGGGCGCGAGCACAAGCAAGCACAGGCGAGAACAAGCGCGATGCCCGGAATTCCCCTTCTGCCAGTCGAGCTTGGGATAGCCAACGGCCGGCTTCCGGCAAAAATTTACCCCAGTGAATGGGCCGGGGGCTCCCGTCCGAAAATCGACCTCGTTTTGGCGAGGACTTCCCCGAGTGAACGGATTTCCCCTTCCCGTCCGGCGCTTTTCTCCCCTTAAAGGCAAGAATTTTTCGCCCTTGAAAAATAAGCTTCTCCAACCTTCGAGAAAACCCCAGCTCATAGGCTTGCCAGCGGATGGCCGCTCTTCCCTTCGCCGCGCACTTCGACGAACCGTCTCTTTCTCGCAGTTCGAAATCCATTCACTCGGGGAAGGTTTCGCCAAAAAACGAAGGGTTTTTGGCTGGGATGGGAAAAATCGCTCACTCGGGGAAGGTTTTGCCATCAACTCCGGGCGAAACCGATCAGCCAACCGGATAGCCGGTCAAACTAGCTCACTTTGCAAAACTCCCCTGCGCCGCTTATCCACCACATCGAGCGGCGGAGAGAACGGCGACGGCCCGAAGGTGGACTCAGACGGTTATTCTTTATTGCAAGAATCGTCCGCGTCGAGCGCGATAGCGAGCGAGTCTGCCAGCTAATCGAGCTGTTCGGCTTTACATGGGAAGAGCAAGATACGAACACCTTGGCCGTACTTCACGTCGGCATAGACGTCGGGGTTGCCTTTTCCTGTGCTTTCCAGTCGATGACACCATAAACCTTTTCATCGACGGCCATCGTCGCCGTAGCGAAGGACACTGGCTCTGTCGCATCCTTGTCAGCCGCACGAGCCAGCCCTGCGCGAGCTTGCAGCTTACGGTTTGCAGCCTGCGGGGAAACTTGCGACAACGATGCAGTCGTAGCGGACAGACTTTCCCGTAAGCGAGTAGCTAGGCTCGACGCCGGCTAGATACGGACCTTTGACCGGGCGCTTCACGACCACTTTGCGCGGACCGGCCGCGATGGCTGCGTGCAGGAGCTCTTGGGCCTCGTCTTCTTCGCAGGGGCGTTCCAACTGGTGGAGCAGCTGGAACTTCTTCTTGACGGCGGCGCTTTTGACCCGTGCGGGAAACATGGGGTCGAGATAGACCACGTCGGGCGGCGCAAGAGCGGGCGCATGCGCGGAAAGCGCGTGCGGAAGAGAAAACGCACGCAGCGCGTCCAAGCTATCTTCCTCGAAAAGATTCATGCGTAAGATAGCATCCGCCAGTTCCGGAACCTTCGCCGCACGTTTAAGCGCGTCACGCAAAAGCGCAGACACCACCGGGTCGCGCTCGTACATGAGCACCGTGAAGCCCGCTTGGGCAAGCAGCAGCGCGTCCTCGCCCAAGCCGGCGGTGGCGTCTACAGCCACAGGGGCGCGCACCCCTTTGACCTTGGCCGCCCGAACCAAAAGCTCGCGCTCAAGCCTTCCGGGCGCAAGACGCGGCAGCATGCGCGCAAAGTCACCCCGAAGCTCCATGCCGCCGCCCGCAAGCGCAAGCCCGCGCTCGTCGCGCACAAGCGTTGCACCCTCGCATTGTTTCCCGTTCCGCAAGCAAACGTCCCTTCGCGCGCAACCGTTACGTATTACGTGATTATAATGCTCAAATCGCCCCACCCTCGCCCGCCGTCGCGCCAGCGCCCTATAATCATCACGACAAGCAGCAAATTCACCCGAAGACGAGAGAAGGCAAACCATGAAGGTGCTCCTTGTGAACGGCAGCCCGAAGACAAAAGGCAACACGGCGGCGGCGCTTGCAGAGGTGGCGTGCACGCTTGAAGCGCACGGCGTAGAAACCGAGACGGTGCATTTGGGCGCAGACCCCGTTCGAGACTGCATAGGCTGCGGAAAGTGCCAAGAGCTCGAAAACGCCTGCACGTTCGACGACGACCTCGTGAACGGCCTCATCAGAAAAGCGGCCGCTGCCGACGGGTTCGTGTTCGGCACGCCGGTGTACTATGCGCATCCCACCGGGCGCATCCTTTCCGTACTCGATCGCGCCTTCTACGCCGGCGGCGCAGCCTTCGCGCATAAGCCGGGAGCGGCGGTTGCCGTGGCCAGGCGCGGCGGCATCACGGCATCGTTCGATGTGCTGAACAAGTACTTTACCATCAACCAGATGCCCATCGTCTCATCCACGTACTGGAACGGCGTGCACGGCCGTGTTCCGGGCGAGGCCGAGCAAGACGAAGAGGGCATGCGCACCATGCGCAACATAGCGCATAACATGGCATGGCTTTTACAATGCATCGAACTGGGCAAACACAACGGTGTGGAGCCGCCCGCAGCCGAGCGCGGCCCCATGACGAACTTCATTCGATAATCCGATAGCGCAGAGCGGAGAGCGAGCATGGGCAGCAGGAAACGGCAGGCGATAGCGAAGCAGGTCGCCGAATTCAAAGCGAGCCTCGGAGGCGCAAACAGCATGGACGATATCTTCGCCCAAGAAGATGCGCGTCGGAAGCGGCGCGACGAGGAGCACGACGCCGCCTTGCGTCGAAAAGCCTGCGAGTCGAAGAACCGCTACGACTTCCGCAGCGAGGCCGAAGAAGCCATCGCCTCGTGCGCCGAACACGGCACGACCGGCCTCCACGCCTACCGCTGCCCCTACTGCGACGGATGGCATCTCACCTCGAAGCCCGAATGACCGAAGGCTGCAGCTACAGGACAAACCAGCCACAACAGCACCAGCGCCGACTCC
>JAEYEL010000115.1 GCA_023403475.1 Actinomycetes bacterium | reverse complement strand
CGGCGCTAGACGAGCCGTGCCGAACGGGCTGTGCTAGGCGGTGGCTTCACATTGCTCCCACATTGCGGGCGAAAGTATCCCACAATCACCCACCAGGTCTATATTCCACATGTTGTGCCGCGCTTTTTGGCAAGGCCAAGATGTTGCGCCCATTCGTCTCATCCTATTCAACGATTTGGTAAATTCCCCATCTCATCACGGCAAAAAGCAATTGGATTCCCATTTGTGTGTTGAAAAATGGGTCAAAGTGGGTTAGAATGCAGCGTATTGGAAGGGCGGAGTGTCGCTTAAGGAAAGGAAGGCATGACCGACGCCAAGGAAATCGAGAAGCGCGAACGGCAAGCTGTTGCAAGCTCCGAGGGTGTTTTGCGGGTTGCGGCAGACGCCACAGGTGCGCCGCAAGCTGCGGCAGACGCTTCGGGCATGGCGCAAGCTGCGACGGGCGCCGCAGGTGCGCTGCAAGCTGCGGCGGGTTACCCGAGCGCGCCTGCAGGCCCGGTGGACCTCAACGGCGAGTTCCGCTTCAAGGTTGACGGCAAAGGCCGCGTTTCCCTTCCTGCCAAGTTCCGCAAAGTCCTTTCGAGAGATCTCGTGGTAACGCGCGACCTTGAGGACGAGTGCCTGTACGTCTTCGAAACGCCCGAGTTCGACGCTTGGGTCAACAGGCTGTTCGAGGAGCGTTTCGGCGGCTACCGGGCATCGAGTCGCGAACACGTGCGCTTGCGCCGCAAGCTTAAGAGCCGTTCCCGCGACGTGGAGGTCGATGCTTCCGGCCGCATTATGCTGACCGGCGAGCTGCGTGAGGCAGTGGGCATCGGCAAAGACGTCGTGCTCATAGGCAACACGGGTTATTTCGAGATCTGGGACGCGAAGCGCTACGAACAGGTCGATGCGGAAACCGATCTGTCGCTGTTTTACGGCTAATCGTAAGGCGTGAGCGGAATGACAAGCGAATATCGGCATACACCGGTCCTGCTCGCCGAGTGCCTCGAATCACTCGAACTCAAAACACAGCACGTATTCGTGGATGCAACGCTCGGCGGTGCAGGACATTCCATCGAAGCGGCCAAGCGCCTCGGGCCAGACGGCACGCTTATCGGCATCGACCAGGACGAGGTGGCGCTTGCCGCCGCCCGCGCCCGCTTGGAGTCGTTACCGGCGTGCACACGTCCGCACCTCGAGCTTCTGCGCGGCAACTTCGGGAACATGGACAGCCTTCTTCTGCGGACGGAGGTTCCCGGGGTCGATGCGTTCCTGTTCGACCTCGGAGTGTCTTCGGTGCAGATAGACACGCCATCGCGTGGCTTCTCCTTCAAGGAGACGGCCCCTCTCGATATGCGGATGGATCCGGGCAAACAAACCCTAACCGCAAAAGAGATCGTCAACACCTACAACGCAGCAGATCTCACTCGGATCATTCGCATGTACTCGGACGAGAAATGGGCGAGCCGCATAGCGGAGTTCATTGTGAGGGCGCGCGCGATTTCACCTATCGAGACGAGCGATCAGCTGGTGGATATCGTCAAGGCGGCCATACCCGCCTCGGCGCGCCGCGCGGGAGGGCATCCCGCCAAGCGCACCTTCCAAGCGCTGCGCATCGAGGTCAACGGAGAGCTCGACGCGCTGCGGGAAGGCTTGAACGCGGCCGTTCGCTGGCTCAACCCCGGCGGAAGGCTTGCGGTCATAAGCTACCATTCGCTGGAAGATCGTATCGTGAAAGACGTGTTCAGTTCCTATGCGAACCGGTGCACCTGCCCGCCTGACCTGCCGGTCTGCGTATGCGGGAGAAAGCCGATACTCGACGTTGCGTTTCGCAAGCCCCGCGCGCCGTCCGCAGAGGAAATATCGCGCAACCCGCGTGCGCGCAGTGCCAAGCTGCGCGTGGCGCGCAAGCGCTGAAGGGCGCCTTTCGCCTCGCCGCCCAGAAGGCGGCCGCAGCGGAAGGCGATCGCCCAGAAGGCGATACAACGTAACATATTGAAAGCCACCTAAACGAACTTTAAACACAGCAAAGGGGGTAGGACATGGGCGCAGCGCCCGCATATTCTCGTTACGAAAATTACGCATACGACCGCGCATATGCCGCTGCGCCAAGTCGCGCCTACGGTGCGGCTCCCGAGCGCGCCGAGAGCCGAAAGCCGCGCATCGGCGTCGTTTTGGGTACCGGCCCCAAAAATGCTCCCGCAACACTTCCGTCATCGGTTCTGGTTTTGGCTCGCGCCCTCGTCGTCGTGCTTCTGGTGCTTGCAGCGGTGGGTCTGGTTCGCGTGTTCCTGAATTCGGCCACGGTAACCGCATCCATGCAGGCACAGGAGCTATCGAGTCAGATAAGCTCCGCCCGTGCGCAGGGCAACCAGCTCGAAGTTGCACAAAGCTCGCTTTCCAACCCCGCGCGCGTCAAGACCGAGGCGAACGCCATGGGAATGGCTGCGCCTGCGGAAACGATCGTCGTCAATATCGGGCAGGACGTGGTGGCCACCGACGAGGCGGGCAACCTCTCGCTTTCCCGGACTTTGCAGCAGGCGGCTGCCGTTGCTGCAGCGTCGTAGGGGTGTTCGCTCGTGAGCGCGAGAAGCAGTTCGCAGCGGCGGGGCCGTTCGGCCCGCGGCGATTCCGACGGCGGAAACATTCCGCCCGCGTCTTCTGAAAGAGGACGTGGGCGCTCTTCGCGCGTCTCCCGTGCGCCGCGCTCCGCATCTTGGCGCTCCGCATCTTCGCGCTCCGCCCGCGAGCCGCGCTCCGCATCTTCGCGCCCTGCCCGCGAGCCGCGCCCTGCCCGCGAGCCGCACCCCGTTCGCGATCCCCGCTCTACCCGCACGGCGAGCACGCGCATGCCGCATTTCGCGAAATCTCGCGACGATCGCGCAAGTGGCGGCGAGCGTACGCACTCCTCTGCAGCCGAACGGCGAAAATCCGCCGCAGCCTCCTCGTCCGCCGCCTCCGTCGCTCACGTTGCGAGATCGAACCGCCCGTTTTTGCTGATGGCCTTCTTCTTCTTTGCGGCGTTCATCTTCTTCCTGCGGTTGCTCTACTTGCAGGTCGTCGTGGCCGACGATTACTCCGCCAAGGCCGAGCAGACGCGCACGGCAAGCTTCGGCACTACCGCCCGTCGCGGCACCATATACGACCGCAACGGAACGGTGCTCGCCACAAGCGTCGATGCCACCACCATCTACGCTAATCCCGGCGAAGTGGAAGACGTTGCCGGCACAGCGGCGCGCCTTGCCGGCGTGCTCGGCGGCGATGCGGAAACCTACAAAGAGAAGCTTTCCGCCGACAAAACCACGTTCGTCTACATCAAGCGCCAAGCGGACGTCGATGTTGCCGTTCAGGTGAAGGAGCTCAAGCTCAAGGGCATCTACTTTCTTGCCGACACGCGGCGCGAATATCCGTGCGGCCAGATAGGAGGCCAGATAGTCGGCTTTTGCAACGTCGATGGCGAAGGCATCACCGGCCTTGAGCTGCAATACGACGACATTCTTTCGGGCACGCCGGGCACCTATTCCGCCGAACGCGGCCAAAACGGCATTCCCATTCCCGGCGGCGTGCGTCAGGACACGCCGGCGCAAGACGGCCAAGACATCATGATCTCGCTCGACATCGAGCTGCAGGAATATGTGGAAACGCGGCTTGAAGAGGGTGCGGACGACTTAAAAGCAGAAGGCGGGACCTGCGTGGTCATGGACGGCGGCACGGGTGAGATATACGCTGCGGCAACGCTTCCGTACTTGAACCCCGCCGACATGAGCGTCGTCGAGGAGGGCGCCGACCAGCTGAAGGCCGTCACGCAGGCATACGAGCCGGGCTCGGTGTTCAAAACCATCTCGGTCATGACGCTTCTGGAGAACAACGCCATGAATCCTGACGACACACTGTTCTGCCCGGCAGTCATCGAGGCCGACGGCTACAAAGTGTCCGACTCTCACGAGCGAGACGACGCCACGTTCACCTTGCGTCAGATCTTGGACCAGTCGTCGAACGTGGGCGTGTCGCTGGCGGTGGAGAACATGGGCTTTGACAAGCTCTACGACAACATCCTCAAATACAACCTGAACGAGCGCACGGGCGTGGACTATCCTGGCGAGGCATCGGGGTCGCTTCAGTCGTTCGATCGTTGGTCGCGCATCACCGGCTACAACGTGAGCTTCGGCCAGGGCATAAGCGTAACTCCGCTGCAGATGGTGCGCTTCTACGGCGCACTCGTGAACGACGGCGTGGAAGTGACTCCGCATTTCCTTATCGAGAAGCCGCAGACAGGCGAGCTTGCCACCTATGCCACCGAAGACGTCGTATCCAACAAGGCGGCCATTCCCACCATGGTGGACATGCTGAAAACCGTGGTCACCGACGGTACAGGCAAGTCTGCCCAGATAGAGGGCTTCCAAGTGGCTGGGAAAACGTCCACGGCCGAGGTGGCCGAAGGCGGTTCGTACAAGGAAGGCGTCTACAATCTGTGTTTCACCGGTTTTCTGGCCGATTCGTCAAGTCAATTAGTTTGTTTTGTGGGAGCCAACGAGGTGCCTTCTGCGGGCAGCGTTGCAGGCGTTTTTAAGGATATAATGACGTGTGCCATTGACAGGTTCAAGATATCGCCGGAGCGAGGGTGAGGGACGCAGGTATGGGAAAACCGTGTGCGGAACTGTTCGAGGGGCTTGAATGCACCATCATAGGGGATGCGGAAACCGAGGTGGACGGCATCGCCTACCGCAGCGACCGCGTTCGCCCGGGCGATGCGTTCTTCTGCATCGTGGGCTTCAAGACTGACGGCCATTCGTTCGCCCAAGATGCTATAGACCGCGGTGCGCGTGTGCTCGTGGTGGAGCGCAAGGTGTATTTGGCCGATGCGACCGATGTGTGCGAAGTGGTCGTTTCCGATACGCGCAAGGCCATGGCAACCGCAGCGGCGAACTTCTACGACAACCCTTCCCGCGACCTTTCCCTGGTAGGCATTACCGGTACGAACGGCAAAACCACCACCACCTATTTAGTGGAGCACATTGCGCGGGTATGCGGCAAGCGAACCGGCGTCATAGGCACGGTGGGCACGCGCATAGGCGATGCCCAAGAGAAAACGGAGCATACTACGCCGGAATCGCCCGATTTGCAGCGGCTTTTCGCGCGTATGCGCGATATGCGCTGCGATGTGGTTTCCATGGAGGTCTCAAGCCATGCGCTCGATCTTTCGCGCACGTGGGGAACATCCTTTTCGGTTACGGCGTTTACCAACCTCACACAGGATCACCTTGACTACCACCATACGTTCGAGGCGTACTTCGAGGCGAAGGCGCTTCTCTTTTCGAAGAGTTACCCGGCCAAGCGCGTCATCGGCATAGACGACAAATGGGGGCGCGAGCTTTTGCGGCGATGCAGCGAAAACGAAGACGGCGTGGTCACAACCGGTTTCGACGCGGCGGCGCAGATCCATCCGGTGGAGGTGAGCTACGCACCCACGCATACCGAGCTTACGCTCGAGGTGCGCGGCGATGTATGCTCGTTTACGTACCCGCTTGTGGGCAGGTTCAACGTGGCGAACGTTATGACCGCATTCGGAATAGGTCTTCAACTGGGATTTTCCACGGATGATATCGCACGTGCGCTTTCCGACGCCGCGCCTGTTCCGGGTCGTTTGGAGCGCGTGCTCACCGAGCACGACGGCGGCGTTTCGGTGTTCGTGGACTATGCGCATACACCCGACGCGCTCGAGAAGGCTCTTTCCTGCATCATGGCGCTCACGCCGGGTAAAACCTTCTGCGTGTTCGGCTGCGGAGGCGATCGCGATGCCGGCAAAAGGCCCATCATGGGAAGCGCGGCGCTTGCGGCCGACTATGCCGTGGTCACCAGCGACAACCCGCGCCATGAAGACCCGCTGGCCATTATCGACGACATCGTGGCAGGCATGCAGGGCGCCAAGTTCGCAGGCCGTTTCGAGGTAGAGCCCGATCGCAGACGCGCCATAGCCTGCGCCGTCAAGCTTGCGAAGCCCGGAGACAGCATCCTTGTGGCCGGCAAAGGCCACGAGGACTACCAGCTGGTAGGCGATGACGTGCTGTCCTTCGACGACCGCATCGTTGCACGGGAAGAGCTTGAGCGGCGGTTCGGCGCCGCTGTTCTGCCGAACGACGGCGCCGAAACCCTCGCTGACTTTGGCGGACCGGTAGGCGAGGGCGATTCCGAAAACTCGCGTACCGAAGCCGAGACGAAGGGCGAGGAGCGGTAATGCGCCTGAACGCGAAGCAGATCGCAAGCTATACGGGCGGCACGTTTTCCGTGCAGCCTATAGACGCCTCGGCGCTCATGAACGACGTCACGTGGGATTCTCGCGATGTGAGGCGGGGAAGCCTGTATGTGGCGTTGCCGGGGAATCGCGTCGACGGGCACGATTTCGTGGACGCCGCTTTGCGCGCAGGCGCCTACGCCGCGCTGGTGATGCAGCCGCTTCCCGAGGCGACCTGCGTTCTTGCGCGCGAGCTGGGAGCCGCCGTCATCGAAGTTCCGGACACCGCAGCCGCCATCACCGATCTGGCGCGTGCGTGGCGCAAGCATCTGCGCGGCAAGGTCGTTGCCGTAACGGGTTCCACCGGCAAGACCACCACGAAAAACCTCGTGCGCGACGTTCTTTCCGCCCGCGGCAGCGTGGTGGCTACGGTCGCGAACCAGAACAACGAGCTGGGCGTTCCCAAAACGCTGCTTTCAGCCGACCCGGAAACGGAAGCGATCGTGGTCGAAATGGGCATGCGCGGGCTTGGGCAAATAGAAAGCCTGTGCGACTTCGTGCTGCCCGACTGGGGGCTTATCACGAACGTGGGCGAAAGCCATATCGAGCTTTTGGGCAGCCGCGAAAACATCGCGCGGGCCAAAGCGGAGCTTCTTTGCGCCCTGCCTAAGAAGACGGGCGTGGCGTTTCTGAACGGAGCCTGCGCTCTGTCCGATTTCATGTGGGACGCAAGCGGCCTTGCCGCTTGGGGAAACGTGCGCGTTACCTTCGACGGGGAAAGCGGTGCGAGCGGGCGCCTAAGCGCGACGGCGGTAAGCGACGGGCTTGCGCATCCGGCGGTGTGGGCGGAAGACGTGCGTCTTGACGCGCAAGGGCGTCCGACCTTCACGCTGTGCGCTTCGGGGTTCACCGCAGCATGGCCCGCCTCCGCAGACGCGACGCCTGTTGAGCGGCAAGCGTGCCAGCTGGGGCTTCGTGGCGTTCACAACGTGTCGAACGCATGCTCTGCGGCGGCGGTGGGCCGTGCGTTCGGTATGAGCCTTGCGGTCATTGCCGAGGCGCTTGAAAACGCGCTGCCGGAAGCGGGGCGCCAGGAAGTGCTGCGTGCGCGCGGCGGCTTCACCGTGGTGAACGACGCGTACAACGCCAACCCCGACTCGATGCGCGCGGCGCTTTCCACGTTCTGCGCGCTTTCCGTTTCGGGGCGGCGCGTGGCCGTCCTCGGAGATATGGGCGAGCTGGGCAGCTATGCCCGCGCATGCCATGAGGGCGTCGGCGCGTTCGCGGCGCAGCTTCCGCTCGACCGTCTGCTTTGCGTGGGCGAGCTTGCGCAGCACATAGCGCAAGGGGCGCTCGCTGCGGGAATGGGCGCAAGTCGCGTGTCCTGCATGCGGGGCATTCCCGATACTTTGGGAGAATTGGAAGCGTGGTTGGAGCCGGGTGACGCCGTGCTGGTCAAAGCGTCGCATTTCATGGAGCTCACGCGCGTTGTCGAGGGGTTGGTCAGCTAACATGTTCTCAGTTTTTTCCGCCTATCCGACGTTTCTGGTGTTTCTCGCCGTCGTTTTGGCCATCATCGTGACCATGGCGCTCATGCCTGCGTGGATACGCTTTCTGCGCAAAGGGCATATTGGCCAACAGGTGCGCGCGGACGGCCCTGAAAGCCACTTGGTGAAGCAGGGCACGCCCACTATGGGCGGCGTCATCATGCTCATCGCCGTGGTGCTGGTCGCGTTTCTTGTGGGCGTGCCCACGCCGGAAACGTTCGCGCTCGTCATAGCCACGGTGCTCACCGGGGCCTTGGGGCTTATCGACGACGGGGAGAAGGTTGTCAAGGAGCGCTCGCTTGGCCTCACGCCGAAAGCGAAGCTCGTAGGCCAGTTCGCCATCGCCACGGTTTTCTGCTTGGTGGCAGTCAATTTTCTCGACATTGCGCCGACGGTTAAGATCCCGTTTGTCTACACGTTCGACTTCGGCGTTCTCACCACGAAAATCGGTTGGTTCGAGATTCCGTGGCTCTACCTTATCTTCGTGAACATTCTGCTCGTGGGTATGTGCAATGCCGTGAACCTCACTGACGGCCTTGACGGTTTGGCGGCGGGCACCGTCATGATAGTCATGATAGTCATGGCCGCTATCGCGTACCGCTCCGATTTGCTCGAACCGGCTATCTTCGCGGCGGCTCTTGCGGGCGCGTGCATCGGCTTTCTGTGGTTCAACTCGTTTCCCGCCGACATCTTCATGGGCGACACGGGTTCGCTTGCGCTCGGCATGGCGCTGGGGTGTCTGGCCGTGCTCACCAAAACGGAGTTCGTCTCCCTCATCATCGGCGGCCTGTTCGTGGCCGAGGCGCTTTCGGTCATGATACAGGTCTTCTACTATCGAAAGACCAGGAAGCGCATCTTTCTTATGGCTCCGCTTCACCATCACTTCGAGAAGAAGGGGTGGAGCGAGACGAAGGTGGTCGTGCGCTTCTGGATAGTCTCGGGCGTTCTTGCTGCCTGCGGCTTTTCCCTGTACTTCGCGGAGTCTTTGATGGCGGTGGCCTAGCATGGGAAA
>JAEYEL010000153.1 GCA_023403475.1 Actinomycetes bacterium | reverse complement strand
AGGGTGGGAACTCATCTATGCTGGCCGACGCGTTCATCGAAGGCGCAGAAGCATCGGGCAACAAGGTCACGCGCCTTGACGTGGGAAACCTGCACATCAACGGCTGCATGGCGTGCGAGTATTGCTTTAGCCACCATGGCGAATGCTACCAGCAAGACGCTATGCAGGAGTTGTATCCGCAGATGAAGGGAAAAGACATTATCGTGTACGCCTTCCCCATGTACTATTACACCTATCCCGCGCAGATCAAGGCGTTCATGGATCGCATGTTCTGCGCTGTGGGAAACCCCGGCATGTTCGGCTTCAAGAAGACGGCGCTTTTGCTGTGCTTCGAGGACAAGGACATCACCACCGCCGACGGTCTTGTCCAAAGCTTCCGCATCGCCGCGAACTACTGCAAGCAGGAAATCATCGGTGAAGTGCTGGTGAACGCCGTATACGAAAAGGGTGCCATAGCCGGAAACCCCGGTCTCGAAAAGGCTCGCAAACTGGGAGCGAGCATCGAGTAAGATTGCACAAGCGGAAACTGCACAAGCGAGAATTCAGCATTTGCGGAAACATCACCTTGTAGAAAGCGAGTAGCCACCCTCCGCGATCTCGACGGCTAATGGCTACTCGCTTTCGTCCAACGCAGCCTGCTCGTTCTCTCCCTCGCAGCCTATTCTTCTTCCCGAAGCCACAGGCCGGTTTTGCCTCCGTCTTTTTTGAGAAGGCGCACGTCCATTATTTCCATGCCCCTGTCAACCGCTTTGCACATGTCATAGACAGTGAGGCATGCCACACTCGCGGCGGTAAGCGCTTCCATCTCGATGCCGGTCTTGCCGGTCACGCCGCACGTGGTGGTGATGTGTATGCCCACGCGGCCGTCTTCGCGCTCGCCTGCCTGCACGGGCAAACACTCCACCTTCGCCTTCGTGATATTGAGCGGATGGCACATAGGAATAAGGCTGCTCGTTTGTTTGGCGGCCATCACACCCGCCACGCGTGCGCAGGCCAGCACATCGCCTTTGGCTGCAGCACCGCTCGTAATGAGGTCAAGCGTTTCCTGGTGCATGGCAATGAATCCCTCCGCCACCGCGATGCGCTCGGTGTCGGCCTTTTGCGACACGTCCACCATGCGCACGTCCCCGCGCTCGTCAATGTGCGTCAACTGCTGTTCTGTCATTCCCTATTACCTTTCTCGTAAACTAGCACTAGCAAGGCGGCAAGACGTTCCAACGACGTTTTAACGCCCGACAAGCCACCGGGTATTCCCTATCCCCCAATCTGGCTCATGCCGCGCTCGGTTCCCACTTTGTCGTGATGCTCGTCGGGTTTGGCACCTAACGCCTCTAGGAACACGGCGCGCTGGGCAGCCTCGTCGCCCTCGCGCAGAGCGTGGCGCAGGTCGTATTCTTTGTCGGAGAACAAACACGGGCGCAGCTTCCCATCGGCCGTCAGGCGCAGGCGGTTGCATTCGCCGCAGAAGTGACGCGACACGGGAGAGATGAACCCTACTGTGCCTTTCGCGCCGGGAAACTCATAATAACGCGCCGGCCCCCACCCAAGAGGACTCGCGGCGCCTGCGGGCACCAGTTCCGGCATGCCGGCGGCGCGAGCTCGCTCGTTTATGGTGTCGAACAGCTCTTCGCAGGAAATCACGTCCGACAAGCCCCACCCGCAGCCGTCCGTACCGGAGCTTTCGCCCACCGGCATGTACTCGATGAAGCGCACGTGCAAGGGGCGATCAAGCGAAAGGCGTGCGAACGCCAAATAGTCCTGATTCAGGCTGCGCACCGCCACGGCGTTTATCTTCACCGGATCAAGCCCCGCCGCAAGCGCCGCTTCGATGCCGTCGAGCGTCTGCTGCAACTCACCGCATCGCGTTATCTGGCGAAACTGCTCGGCATCGAGCGTGTCGAGCGAAATGTTCACGCGCGAAAGCCCCGCTGTCTTCAAATCGTGCGCCATGCGGGGCAGAAGCACACCGTTCGTGGTGAGCGAGATGTTCTCGATGCCCGGCGTGTTTGCGATGTCACGCACCAGATCGACCACACCCAAGCGCACCAGCGGCTCGCCGCCCGTAAGGCGGATGCTGCGCACGCCCATGCCCGCCGCGACGCGCACCACCTGGGCAATTTCCTCGATGCGTAGAATATCCTCGTGCCGCATCTGTTTCACGCCCTCTTCGGGCATGCAGTAGATGCAGCGGAAGTTGCATCGGTCGGTCAGCGATATCCGCAGATAATCGATAACCCGTCCGTATGAATCTTTCATGAGCGCCCCTCTTTCTCGTCAGAGGTCATTATAATCCAATAGGGAACCGACTACTTCGACACCAGATACACTTTGTCGGGCGGAATGCGAACCCAAAGCTCTTGGCCTTGCTGCGGAAGGTCTTCGGGAGGCACCTTGAGCTTGTCGACGCGCCAGAACAGGTGTTGGTGCAGGAACTTCATCTCGTCGTCGGTGCGGCTCACCGCAGCCGGCGCAGCTGCATCGCGGTCCAAAAAGCCCAGCAACACCGTGCGCTCGAAGCGCGAATCGCTCACGCGATCCACACGCACACGGTAGCAGTTGACCCCCGGTCCCTCCGCTCGCTCCACGAAGAACGCGCGCACACCCATGCACTTCACCTCGCGAGGAACCTCCTGCGCCGTTCCCACCGTGATGCCCCATTTGGGCAGACGAACATGATAGGCGTCCACGTATTCGGCATCGGGCGCGTTCTTACAGCCCGAAAGCTTGATGCCGGCCTCCGATTGCGGACGGTTCACCAGATCATCGCCCGTGCCTATCTCCATCACATGGCCGGCCTCGACCACCGCGATGCGGTCGCAGAAGCGCAGCGCCTCGTCGATGTCGTGGCTCACATACAAGACAGTACCGTCGAACGCGTCGAACAAGCTCACCAGATTCTGCTCGAGCACGCTCTTCAAATGCGCGTCCAACGCGGAAAACGGCTCGTCGAGCATAAGAATGCCCGGACGCGCCGCCAACATGCGAGCCAATGCCACGCGCTGCTGCTGCCCGCCCGAAAGCTGCGATGGGTAGCGCTTGTTGAACCCCTGCAGGCCGAAGCGCGAAAGCTCCGCCTCCACCATGGCAGTGCGATCGGCTCGCGAGACCTCCTTCCCAATGCCCGCCGCCACGTTTTGCTCCACCGTCAGGTTCGGGAACAGCATATAGTTCTGGAAGAGCAGCGCAGTCTTGCGCTGCTGTGCTTTGAGGTTTATTCCCCGCTGCGAATCGAAGAACACCTGGCCGTTCATCACGATGCGTCCCGCATCGGGCTTCTCGATGCCGGCGATGCAGCGCATGGTCAGGCTTTTCCCGCAGCCCGATGCGCCCAGAAAGCCGAGCGTCTCGTTTCCCGCATCGAACTGCACGTTGAGCGTGAACGACTTGAACGACTTGCGAATGTTCACCTCCAAGCTCATTCTTCCACCCCCCTCCGGTACTTCGTGGTACGTCGACTCCACAAGTTGATGAACAGAATAACGATAAAGCTGAATATGAGGATGACAACCGTCCAGAACAGCGCCACGTCGATGTTACCGCTCATCCATTCGAAGTAGATGGCGATGGGAATGGTGCGCGTGATGCCCACGTAGTTGCCCGCCAGAAACAGCGTCGCGCCGAACTCGCCGAGCGCACGGGCGAACGCAAGCACCGTGCCGGCCGCGATGGAGCTCCACGACAAGGGCATCATGAGCCTGATGAATATCTTGCGGTTACTCCACCCCAGCGTACGCGCCGCGTCGAGCATGTTCGGGTCAAGATTCTCGAATGCCCCGCGCGCACTGCGGTACATAAGCGGGAACGCCACCACCACAGCGGCAATGACCGTGGCCTGCCAGCTGAAGATGAGCGGGAAACCGATGTCGATGAACCATTGGCCCAGCTTCGTGTTACGACCCAGAGCCAGAAGCAATAGGAAGCCGCACACTGTAGGCGGCAGCACCATGGGAATGGTGAAAATGGTGTCGGCGATGTCCTGCGCGCGCTTGGGAATGCGCAGGCTGAAGTACGCCGCTGCCAGCCCCAGAATGAATATGAACACGATGGCCGTGCCCGTGGTACGCAGCGTGACCCACAAGGGGCTTAAGTCTATGCCGCTCAGGAACTCGCCGAACGCAGCGATTCCGGTTGCCGGCAGGGCGATATCCACCGCATCGGGCGTCACTATTTTCAGGAAGTCGACGTGGGCGGGGCGCGTAAGGCCCTCGACCGCCGTGGAAACCACGTCCGAGCCATCCTCGCCTATGGCGCAGACGTAGTACTTCCCCTTCCCCGCCTCAACGGCGAAGCTGTACGCGATGCCGCCCATGCTAGCCGCATCTTCGCTGGTGAAGTACCACGGCGCGGAATCGTCCATGACGATTCCGCCCGTAATGGCGGAGGCATCGAGCGCAAGAAAGTACTTCTTGAGAATACCCTGCGAAGCAGGATCGCCGATGTCGCACAGGTCGCCTGCCGAAGCGGGAACGTAAACGAGAACGTACTTATCGGTAGCCACGGCAACCGCATAGTCGGCGGAGCTGCCCTGGTAGTAGCTGTAACCCAGATACTGCCCGTCCAGTTCGCGGTTTGAACCCTTTTGCGCACGGCTGAAGCTATCGACCGCAAAGGGAGCCCCGTCGATGAGCGCCGCCTCGCCTTCGGCGGAAACAGCCGCGTCGCTTGTGGAAACCGCCTCGCTGTTCTCGACAAGGGCGGAAGCTTCGTCCGCTAAAGACAAGGCAGGATACGTCAAACCGAGGCACACGCCCAAAGCCACCGCAGCCACCCAACAAACCGTGCGTTTTCCCATCCTATGCCTTCGCCTTCCAAACGTCATGAACGACATACGGCTCGAACCATCTGCGCGCCGTTTGCCTTTGCAGAAAACAGTACCACATGCCGCAGGCAAAGGCGCGCCCGTTGCATACAGTATCCGAAGAGAGCCTTTCCCGCAAGCGCAATGAATCCTTCCGCTTGCGCTCACGGGAAAGTTTCCAATGCCTGCTTATTGCGCCCAAAAATTGCCATCAACTTAAGCGAATGGCATTGGAAAAGTTCCCTGCCGATCACGAACCGCCAACTAAGAAGGGTGGGAGACAAGCGCCTTCCCACCCTTCTTCCTACTTTTGCATGAGCCGAGCGGTCGAACTATGCAGCCAGTTCGAAGCCCCACTCCTGCCAAACCTTGATGGCGCCTTCGTTGGTGAAGGCCCAATCAAGGAATTCTTGGGCAGCCTCGGCGTTTTTGGAACCGGCGCAGATGGCGGCCGGATACAGGATGTTCTTATGCGTGTCAGCCGGAACCGTGCTCACAATTTTCACGCCGCCGAAGCGGTACACGTCGGAGCTGTACACCATAGCCACGTCGACATCGCCGGAGTTCGCATAAGAGCACACGTTGCCCACCGAAGAGCCTTCGGTCACCTTGCCCGCAAGCGGAGTTCCGTCGAAAGTGCCCTCTTTGCCGGAGCATTCCTTGCCCTTGGTTCCATCGTTGCTTATCCAACAGGCAGGATCGGTAGTGGTCAGCGACTGCTTGGCATAGTTGCCCGCAGGCACGTTAGCGTCGCCAACGGCAACCGTGTAGTTGCCGGAAGCCAAGTCCTGCAGCTTCACATCGGTAATATTGGCATTGCCTTCGCCGGTTACTATGACCAGCTCGTTCGTGAACATGTCGAAGCGCGTGGATGCATCGACATAGCCCTTGTCAACTGCCGTATCCATGGTTGCCTTCGAAGCCGTGACCAGCACATCGGCATAAGAACCGGCACCGAGCATCTCATTCAAAGTGCCCGAAGCTTCGTACTGCGTGTCGGCGAAGGTCACCCAACTGTGATCCTTCATGTAAAGCTCCTGAACCTCGTTCATGGCCTTCGAAAGCGAATTGGCCGCGAAGATCTGAAGCTCAACGGGTTCGTGGCTTTCCTCCTTCTGCTTGGTCTGCTGCGCCTTAGGCTCCTCAGCCTTCTTCTCGCTCGAGCACCCAAGCAGCGTAAACGCGCCAACGAGCGAAAGCGCCAGCACGGATGAGAATATTACCCGCATGCTTTTCTTCATTTCCACCCTCCCAATAAGAGTCCATTTTTCCGCGCAATCGAAAGTTTTCTATGCGGCATTCAGAATGATATACAAGACTAGACATATAGTCAAATGAAAATTGCTGCATTCGTGAATAAAGAAAGCCAAACGAACCTCCACGATTTATCGGCCAATCGCCCCTTCGAGAGCGCCATTGTCGTTGCACCGACGTATTACTTTCCCGCTGTTTCCTCTTTTCGTTATCAATCGGGCACAGATCGCAACAGAGCACTCTCTAAACTTTCCATATGACGAAGAAAACAAGGATCGAAATAGGCAAGCGGATACAGCTCCTTCGCAAGGAGCAGAACATGTCGCAAGAGGAATTCGCGCTTATGGTGAATATCGGCCGGTCTTATCTGAGCCGGATTGAGACAGGTCGAAAGAATCCCAGCATAGATGTCATGGAGAAAATCGCCCTTGGCTTTGGCATGTCGCTCGGAGAATTCCTGCGTGGACTATAGATTCCGCTCAGGGTCGCAACATCAGGTTCGTACTTACATCGTAATCGCGCATCTCAAGGCGCCATCTTTCGCCCAAAGCCACGATGACCTTGGAACAAAGGGGTCGCTGCATTGCTGTGAACTGCAACGACCCCTTTTAACTTCGCCTTCTCTTTGAGCCGGCGTTTTAGTCTTCTTCGAGTGCGGCGGCTATTTCGTCGGTAATCTCCATAGTGTGGTAGACGTTTTGCAAGTCTTCCAATTCTTCTAGCTTGTCGATAAGGCGCATGACTTTTCTCGCATCGGAAACGCTCACTTGCGCGGGCGTGGTGGCCTCCATGGTCATTTCGGCACCTTTAACTGCGATGCCCTGCTCTTCGAGCGCTTTTTTCACAGCCATAAGATCGCTCGGCGCGGTGTAAACCACCCACTCGTCATCGGCATCTTCGTAATCGTCGCCGCCAGCTTCCGCAACGGCCATCATGAACTCGTCTTCGTCAGCTGCAGCGCCGTTCGGACCTATGGGTTTCTTCTTATCGCCCGTCTCGACTTCCTTAGCGACCATGACCTGACCCTTACGCTCGAACATAAACGCCACGCTGCCGCTCGTACCCAAGTTGCCACCTGCATGTGTGAAAGCGGATCTTACGTCGGCAGCGGTGCGATTACGATTATCAGTCAGCGCTTCGCAGTACACGGCCACGCCTGCAGGGCCGTAGCCTTCATAGACAACCGTCTCGTAATTCGCGGCATCTTTGCCAGATCCGAACGCTTTATCGATAGCAACCTTGATCTTGTCTTTTGGAAGCGAGTTCGCTTTCGCTTTTTCAATAGCGGCCGCCAGAGAAGCGTTGTTGTCGGGATTCGGGTCACCGCCCTCTTTCGCCGCCACCGTAATGTTGCGCGACAGCTTGGAAAACAAGGCCGAGCGCTTCGCGTCCTGCGCCGCCTTGCGATGCTTGGTTGTTGCCCATTTTGAATGCCCTGACATATGATTATCCTTCCAATGTTGCCATACCAACGGGCTATTGTACCACAGAGGGCAAGCCCTACCCATTGCAATTGGGCGAATAGGCTCACGAATAGGAGCAAATAAGAACGAATGACGAAATCTGACGGAATCCCGAAACGCGAAACGGGCGAAACGACAAGGTAAAGTTAAAGCCCGTAATGAGCGTAAAGGCTTTCGGCCAATTCGGGATCCTCCGCAATTCGCTTGATATCGTCAAAACGCTCTTCAGCAGCAAGAGACGCCATCAACTTTCCATAGCGCTTGGACTCTTTGAGGGCTTTCTCTGTCGCGGCCTCAACCTCCCTGCGTGCCGCCTCGCGAGCCTCCGCCTTCGCGGCCTCAACCTCCCTGCGTGCCGCCTCGCGGGCCTCTTTCACTTCACGGGCCGCTTGGCGTTTGGCGATGCGAACCTGCATAGCCGCATCCTCTTCTATGGTCATGATGCTCATAGCCTGCCTCACCCACTTACTGTCCTCGTTTGCTTTCGACACTTCCTCATCCATGCAACGAACAAGGGGGCTTTCGCCTAACGTGCCGTCTTCTATGTAGTTTAACAGGTCTGCAAGATTCTTGTCCCCCTCTTTTCTGTAAGCGTTCGCGTTGAGCACCACCCAATGAGCCCTACAGTCAATATCGACGCCGACAACATTCTTGCACGTTCTTTCAATATCATAGCGGGGAACGCCCTTGTCGAACGGGTCATCCGTGCAGATGAAGATGATGTAGCTTTCGGGAAGCTCATCGTAATCGTCACCTGGTTCAAGAGAAGTAGTATCGATTACCGATTGGTAATAACGCATCCTCATGCCAAGATGTCCACGCTGGTAATTCTGCATCTCGACATCGAAAACCCTGTCGCCTCCAGATACGTAGGCATCCAGCCGCACACCTCGCCCGCCCAAACGCGGCACAAGAGAATGCTCTTCGTTGCGATATTCTATCTTTTCGACATTCACGCCCAGAATGGCTTCTATCACCCCCATGCAGACCCTCTCGTTGCGCATCACCCTCTCGAACATCGGGGCATCGCTGATCTTCAACAACAGTCGTTCTTCGGCCATGAAGGCCACCTCCTCCTTTGCGCGACGGCACAGCCAACAGTTAGACCGCATCGGGTCAAACCCACAGCACAGCGCGCTATTCCGTTGTTGTATGAGGATCGTCAGAGGATCCTGCGGGCGTGTTACACGGCGGCGCGGAACCCACCGCCGACTATGGACATCTCCGAAGAGAGGGAATGGATCTCCTTCATCTCGACGAAGAAGCGCCCGCATCGGTTCATTTAATGATTGTAGTATATCACAGAAAACGAACTTTTGTTTGATTAATTTGAACTTTATAGGAAGCCTTAATAATCTTTCGCAGCGGGGCTTTCCATCCATTCTCGATAGAAATCTCCATAGGCGCCAGCCAGCACGGCGGCGCGGGCGCGACGCATGAGGTCGAGCAGGAAATGCAGGTTATGAATGGACAGCAGTATGCCGCCGAGCATTTCCCCTTGCTTTACCAAGTGGCGCAGATATGCACGGCTATGGTTTTTGCAAGTGGGGCACGTGCAGGCAGGATCGAGCGGACCGAAGTCGTGCGCGTACTGCGCATTGCGCAGGTTCATGCGACCCGTGCCGGAAAACGCCGTGCCCATGCGCGCCGTGCGCGTGGGCAGCACGCAGTCGAACATATCGACACCTTCACGCACCGCGCGCACAAGCGTGGTGGGGTTGCCAACGCCCATGAGATAGCGCGGCCTGTCTTCCGGAAGGGCGCGTGCCACCTGCCCCAACGTCTCGAACATGACCTCGTGGCTTTCCCCCACGGAATATCCGCCAATGCCGAAGCCGCCGAAACGTCTGCCGCCCGCAGCCAGGCTTTCGTCTTCTATCGCCCGCAAACGACGGATGCTTTCAAGCCGCAAATCGAGATGCATACCGCCCTGCACGATGCCGAAAAGCGTCTGATCAGGACGCTTGTGAGCCGCCAGACAGCGCCGCGCCCACATGGATGAAAGGTCAACCGCACGTTCCACGAAGTCGCGCTCGGCCGGGTACGGGGTGCATTGGTCAAGCTGCATGGCAATGTCTGCGCCCAACAGCTCCTGGATGCGCATGTTTTCCTCGGGAGTCCAGCGCACTTTCGCGCCATCGTAAATGGACTGGAACGTAAGACCATCGTTGTCGAGTTTGCAGGTATCCGCCAAGCTGAACACCTGGAACCCGCCCGAATCGGTGAGCATGGGGCCGTCGTAGTGCATGAATTCATGCACGCCCCCCGCCTCGGCCACCACATTGGCACCCGGGCGCAACGAAAGATGATAGGTATTGGAAAGCACCACCTGCGCACCCAATTCGCGCAATTGCTGCACAGTGATGCCCTTGACCGAGGCGCTCGTGCCCACCGGCATGAACATGGGCGTGCGGAATTCGCCGTGCGCGGTCTGGTAGGTCAGAGCGCGGGCATGCCCACACTGCGCGTCGCGCGCGCAATCGAACAAGGCCATCTTACGCACCCACCTTTTCGCCCGCGCCCGCCGCACCGCCTGCGGCAAAGCAACCTGTAGCGACAGAGCCGCCCGCACCCCCGGCTTCCTCTTCCATCACATCGCGCTCGACAGCGAACAGCGGAGCGTCGTCCGAAACGCCCGGCAGCACGTTGGCCGCAAAAGCAGCCTCGCTCGCATCGGGGGCAACGGAACCGCGTTCGATGCTCACAGCCGGGTGTGAGCACGCAGGAAGCGTTTCCACCCAGTTCGCGAATTCCTCCATGCTGCCGTGCGCCACGCGTGCCATGTTCACGCCCACCGGATTCAGCAGATAATCGGTGGCCAGAAACACATCGGCGCCAAGACCCGCGAACACCAAATCGTCCACCGTGTTGTTGCCCACCATGAGCACATCTTCGCCGCGCAGGCTGCACGCGGCAAGATCTTCCGCGTAATAGCGCAACTTCGGTTTGATGGATCGGGAATTCTCGTAGTGCGTGATACGTGCGAACACCTGAGGATCAAGGCCTGCCCAGCGCACACGCTGCCGCACCGCCGTTTCCGGAAAAAGCGGCTGAGTGGTCAACACCACCGGATACCCCTTCTCCACCAGCGCGTTCACCGCACGAGCAGCAGAGGGGTTTGCCACAACGTCCTCGCCTATGCACCCGAACTCGGTTTCGTAGTACGTATCCAGAAACGCCTTCCACGCGCCAGAGTCGCCGCCCACGTACTTGAAGAACGCGCCCCAATACGCATCCGCGTTCAGACGCGAGCCGTCGTTTGAGGTCATGGCTTTCACGCCGGCACCGAAACCCGCACGAAACGCCTCCACATCCCTTCCGTCGCGCGCAACGTACGCGGCGATGTCCTTGAAGTACGCGCCCAGAAACTCGTCTATGTCCATCGGCAGCAACGTGCCGTCTAAGTCAAAACAGACGGCACGGTATTCTTTCCTCATTACGTTGCCTTTCCCGTATCTTCGCCTCGCAAGCGGCCACAAGCCCTAAGCCATGGGTTGCATGCATAAGCCGCGAGCCACGGATCCTAAGCTCTAAACCGCACTATCGATTTTGCAAGACAGTATAATCGTTTCCCCGCCGCAAACGCGAACCTGTGCACAGCCTCTTCGCAAGAATCCCGCACAACCTCTTCGAAACAACAGACGATGCACGGAAGTTCGGTTGATTCGCAAGGTGAATCGGATGCTGAAGACGCGTGGAAGCTTCACGTCTTCTTCCACAGAAGCCTCATCTTTTCCTGCGGAGACCCCACCCTCTTTTCCGTGGAATCCTCACGTCTTTTCGAAGTGAAGAAGAGTATGCCCAGTAGCTCTAACTCTCTTGTCCGAAGCCTCGCCCGAATTCTCGCTCGAAATCTCGCGTCCTCTTTTTTGGGGGAGAGAAGAGCCATGTTTTGCCATTCGCATGCAAAACGAGTACCATCTACCCGTGCGGCGAGAAAGGCGCGCTATGGGAAAATGACGATGCGCCGCAGGCATTGCGCAACGATCAGCACAGTTGGTGAAGGAGCGGCGATATGGGAGCGAGGATTTTGCTTCATGCCTGTTGCGGGCCTTGCTCGCTTGCGCCCGTGCGCATCTTGCGAGAACGCGGGCAGGTACCCGTCATATTCTATGCGAATTCCAACATAGCGCCCGCACGCGAATATGCGCACAGGTTGGATACATTGCGCACTTGGGCGGCGAGTATTGGCGTTTCCGTTGCGGAAGGCGCATACGACCCTTCGGCTTGGGAACACGCCGTCGGCAGTTTGGGGGACGAGATTCGTGCGAAGTTCGGCCTTGTGGCAGACGAGCACGCCGCCGCCTTCGCGCAGATGCACGGCGAGGCTGATACCGAGCATTTCCCCGCCGTTGGCAACCTTGCACCCGAAGCACGCGCGGCTAGACGCGAACGCTGTCGCGCCTGCTACCGGCTGCGCTTCGAAGAGGCCGCCCGCTATGCCGCAGACCACGGCTTCGACGCGCTGGGCACCACACTTTCGGTAAGCCCTTACCAATACACGAGCATTATTGAAGAAGAGCTAAAACGCGCGAGCATCGAAGTTGGTGTGGACTGCGCGTTTTCGGATTACCGCCCCTTTTACGACGAGGCCACGCGCAAAAGCCGCGAGCTTAACATGTATCGCCAGAACTTCTGCGGCTGCCGCTTTTCCGCCGAGGAAGCCGCCGCCGAACGCACGGCCCGCAAGGAGGCTCGACTCGTCGCTCGCGAGGCGAAAAAGGCGGCTAGCGCCGAAGAGCTCCAGCAGGAACAGGCCCTCCGCGCTGCACGCGAAGCCGAACGCGCCGCCTACGCAGCCAAGCAGGCTCGCAAGCACGCCATCTCGAAAGCGCTACGAGAGAAGCAGTAGTCGCAAAACGACGGCTCGCCGCTCGCGACCTTACCAGCGCGTTCTACCGAGCGCCCATTGACAACCACGCGGAGCCCTCTTTGTCTGCCTCGCTCCTGCCGCGCATTTACCTTGCGCCGCCGCCTCCGCCGAAGCCGCCGCCGCCTCCGCCTGA
>JAEYEL010000088.1 GCA_023403475.1 Actinomycetes bacterium | reverse complement strand
GTCGGCCAGCATAGATGAGTTCCCACCCTTGCGCGGGCTTCCGTGCACTACCAAAACGTTCGCCATTTCTCTGCTCCTTCTCGTCTTGATGATGTGAGACCCTCGTCTTAATGACGTGCGGCTCTCGATTTGGCGGCGCATGGCAAAAGCACGTTTCTGCTATGCGGCAGTATAAGCTCAACAGCCCGCCCACAACGCTTTTGGCGTGTATGGGATGCGCGTAGGACGCATAGGGCGCAAGCTTCTACCGCGCCGCGCATCCGTGCGCTCCTTTGCCGTATCGCCTGCCTGTTGTTCAGTATAACGCTGTAAAGGCCTTCGGTATCGCCGTTTTGTGGAAACACCCGATTGAAAAACGATTGAAAAATATGCGTGGGGGAAGCGGCAAGGAAGCGGCACGGTGCTCCGGGATAGCTTTCGCCGCTTGGCTTTCCTCAAGACATGCTATAATTTTGATGATTTGCTACATTGCGACAAGATGAGTTCTGCAATGCGGGCGTGCGACGACGCGACGGGAATAGGACGAAATGTTCGAGCCGATAACAACGTGCTACTTGTTCCTCGGCGGAACGGGGGGCGGGGCGCTTGCCGTGCTGAGCGTGCTGGAATGCGCACGTCGCTTTGTCGACCTGCCTTTTGCCGAGGGCAAGTCGGCGCGAGGGCCTGCGCGCCTCGTGCGCGGCTTCGTTCTTCCCGACGACGTGTTCGTGCGTGCGTGGCCTGTCTGCTTCGTGGTGCTTGCCACAGGCGTTCTGTGCCTGCTGTTCGACGTGGGACGACCTGACAGGGAGCTCAATCTTGTGGTTCATCCGCAGCTTTCGGCTATGGTGGTGGGCGCCTACGCATTGGCGGCATCATTGGCGTGTGCGGCAATGTTTTCCGCGTTTTCGCTGCTTGACGGCTTGCGGCTTCGTGCTGTCGCCGCATATTGCCTTGCACTTGCGGGCGCGGTATCGGGTAGCGTAACCGTGGTGTACACGGGCGTGTTGCTGCAAAGCCTGGCATCGGTGCTGTTCTACCAGACGCCGCTTCTGCCGATTCTGTTTGCGCTGTCGTCGCTTTCGTGCGGCGTCGCGTGCGTGTTTCTGGCTGCAGTGTTCGTGGAATCGCGTTGGCCGAACGTGGCGCCGCTTGCAAGATTGGCTCGCGTTGACGGTGCGCTTATCGTGCTGGAGGCAGTGTGCTTGGCGCTGTACATGAGTGTTATGCTGGCAGGAGGCGGCGGGTCGGATGCGGCGCAGGGCGCAGCTCCTGCGGCCTTCGCGCTTGTGGCGGGAGACTTTGCCTGGGAGTTCTGGTTCGGCTTGGTGATTGTAGGGCTTGCAGTGCCGTTTACGCTCGAGCTGTTCGTCACGCACGGCAACAAGTCGCACGCAGCTTCTCTGGGTGGCGGCTTGCGTGCTGGCAGGCGGCTTCGTGCTGCGCTGGTGCATGGTGGGTGCAGCTGCCTACGACGTCACGCAAGCGCCGAGTGCTTTGTACGGGTTGGGTTTAGTTGCAGGGTAGGCGGACTGTTCGATAAGGGAAGGCTGATGGAACATGAAGCGTCGTAAAAAAGACCGCGCGTTGATCGATGCGCCGTACAACTTCCGTGACAAGGAGGCCGAAATTCTTGCGGCAACGTCCTTTGTGCCGCGCAAGTCGTCGCGCAACGGGGCGACCATTTTCAGCATCGCGGTGTTTCTGGCGACGTGCGCTGTGGTGCTCGGTGCGGCTTGGCTTCTGCGGGGCGGTATAGGGCTTGGCACTATCCTTGTCATGCTCGTGGTGGCTCTTCTGGTTCTTTCTTCCACGCATATTGCGCTCAGCTGGGAAAAAGTGGTCGTGCTGCGTTTCGGGACGCTCAACCGCGTGGCGGGGCCGGGGCTGTACTTCACCATTCCCATCGTCGAGCACGGCACCATTCGCGTGGATCAGCGCACCATTGCCACGCCCTTCTTCGCCGAGAAGACGCTTACGGCCGACCTCGTTCCCGTGAACATCGACGCTGTGCTGTTCTGGGTGGTGTGGGATGCGGAAAAAGCCTGCACGGAGGTGGAGGACTACTACGCCGCTGTTTCGTTTCTGGCGCAGACGGCCATGCGGGAGGCGGTGGGTCGCTCGACGGTGGCTCAGGTGGCGCTGCGGCGCGACCAGCTTGACGTGGAAATCAAGGAAGACATTGAAAAAGCGGCTGCAAACTGGGGCGTCGATATCATTTCTGTGAAGGTGCGCGATATCGTGCTGCCCGACGAACTGCAGGAGGTTATGTCGCTTGAAGCGCAGGCCGACCGCGAGCGTAACGCGCGTATGGCCGTGGCGGGCGTGGAACGCGACCTGGCCGAGATGCTGCGCGAGGCGGCCGAGGTCTACGGCGACGAAGATGCCGTCTTGCGCTTGCGCACCATGCTCATGCAGTACGAGACCGTGAAGAAATCGAAGGGCACCGTGGTGACCGTCCCGAGCGCTCTTTCCGATGGCTTCGCCGATGCCGCTGAAAAAGCGGGCAGGTAATTTGGTATTATGGAACGGTCGGTCGCGATGGAAAGAAAGCCTATGAATCCTCTTGGGTCGTTCGAAATAGATCACAGCAGCGGAATGCCGGTGTGGATACAGGTGAAGAACCGCATCGCCTATCTTATCGGGTCGGGTGCCTATGCGGAAGGCGAGCGCCTGCCCACGGTGCGGTCGCTGGCTGTTGACTTGGACATAAGCTACAACACCGTGAACCGCGCCTACATGGATTTGGAGCGCGAAGGCTACATTACCACGCGCAAGGGGCGGGGCACGTTCGTGAACGAGCAGCACGACATAGGTGCTGCCCGCGCCACCGACAGCCCCGTCGAGCTTTTGGTAGACGACATGATCCGCGCCTGCGCTAACGCCGGCATGACCGACGACGACATCGTGGCCTTTGTTCAAGCCCGCCTCGCATTCAAGAGGCTGCCGAAGTAACTCTACATGTTGCCGAAGTGGTCCCGCATACTGCAGCGCCTTGCCGCTACGACCCCGCATTCCTCGCAATTCTCGTGTGCTTCGCATTTCGTGGCTTCGGAAAGTTGCGAGATTGCCGCTCTTGGCAAGTTGCAGCATCTGGGGCTACGGAGTTGGTTCGATTTTCGCTAAAAAATTGGAATTGAGGGGAATGAGGCTCGCTGAAACAAGAATCGGGCGCTTTTATGTTTTGGCTTAATTTCTATTCTGGCTGTCGAAAGTAAAGGCGGGGTGGTGGAGTGCGAGTTTCGCCAGACGGCCTTTGCTCCGATGCAGATCTGTTCTAATCCCCGTTTGTTCCCGAACGGTGGTGAATCGCAGCAAATGCCAAGGAGAACGCAAGACGGTTGTTTCCGCGTCGCTGGTTGGTTGCCGCGTCGCTGCCCTCGCTGCTTCCCACTACTATCATTATTCTTAAAATAGCATAGCTCGGTACATTGATTGTCGCAAGACATTGCGATAATATGACAAACAACGAGATTGGCCAAGTCTTGTGAAAAGGTTGACGGGCGTTCGATTCGCGCGGGGGGTACCAAGTGCGTTCAATACCGATATGCAGGATGAGGGTGCTAAGCGTATGAAAGTACCAGGTGCATGAAAGTACCAGGTGCACGAAAGTGCTAAATGCATGTATGCACCGAGTGCGTGGAAGCGCGGACGAACGCAATATCGTTATGGTAGGAGGAGAAATGTCGGGAACGAAAGGCGCGGCAAGCGCGCTCACTCGTAGAAACTTTCTCAAGACAACAGGGCTTGCTGTAGGGGCAACGGCGCTTGCCGGGGGCGCAAGTTTGACTGCTCTGGCGGATGACGCTGCGCCGACCATCGATACCGAGCAAATTTACCAGTGCGTATGTCGTCCGAACTGTCAAGGATACTGTCGAATGAACGTCCATGTTAGAGATGGGCGTATTGTCAAGACATCTCTTGCTGAATTCGTTGATCCGAATTACAATCGCATTTGCCTCAGGGGGCTCACTCACCTTCAGCGTGTATGCAATCCAAATAGAGTCAAGTATCCATTAAAGAGGACTGGCGAGCGCGGCGCAAACGAGTGGGAAAGAATCTCTTGGGATGAGGCCATCGGCGAAAGCGCCACAAATTTCAAGAGAATTCAAGATAATTATGGTTCCCAAGCGGTTGCTTTCTGCGTCGGCTCGGGAAACGTGTCTTCCCTGAATGGCTGCATACCAGGTATGACGGGCACCTTAACAGCAGTTTTGAATGCAACAGATGTTGATCATTGTGTTGATGCGGCGAGTACAGTAGGTCCCAATCGCGTAACGGGTGATTTTGGCATGTGGGTTTCGAATGAACCTACCGACTACAAGAATGCCAAAGTTCTTTTCGCGTGGGGCACGAATATCACCGAAGCTCAACCGCACGAATGGCACTGCATTGCCGATGCCGTGGATAAAGGAACTATTTAAGAAATATCCTCTTGTTCTCATGTCTGTTCGACCCAAGTATCGCGTTCACTCGACCTTCTTTGAAGTACCTTGGTTAAGGGAGCTTGATCCTGAACCGACAGTTAGAATCAATCCAGTTGACGCCGAGGTAAGGTCGATCAAAAATGGCGACTATGTAGAGGTATTCAATGACAGGGGTCATTGCGTCGTGAAAGCGGAGATTTCGGACGGGATCAGGCCGGGCTGTTTAGTATATCCGAAGAGCTGGCAGAAATTCCAGCATAAGGAGGGTTGCTGGTCTGAGCTGGCAACATCCGTCTTCGATCCTGTGGCGGTAAATCAGAGCTTTATGGATAACCTTGCCGACGTTCGCTTGTGGATGGAGGGGGAATAGGCATGGGAAAAAAGATTTGGTTTCGCAGTGGACACGAAACGATGCATAGGCTGTAATACCTGTGCGATGGCTTGCAAGACGGAAAACAACCTCCCTAATGAAATTTGGTGGAACAGAGTTCTTACGGAAGGAGGAGCCAATCCCGAATCTCCTTCCGGTATCTATCCGCACTTATTCATGCGCAACATTACGGTTGCTTGCCAGCATTGTGAGAACCCTGCCTGCGTGAAGGTTTGCCCGGTTGGCGCCACTTACAAGGATACGGATACGGGCGTTGTCAGGCAGGATTACGACAAGTGCATCGGCTGCCGCATGTGCATGGCGGCATGCCCCTACACGGGCGTGCGCTCGTTCAACTGGGAGGAACCGCAGTATTACATGGAATTTGCTGTAGGGGATGCGGATGTGCCCGCCCACCAGAAGCATGTTGTAGAGAAATGCACCATGTGCTGGCATCGACTTGCCAAGGGGCTGATTCCTTCTTGTGTTGAAGTGTGCCCTGGTCGTGCGAGATTCTGGGGTGACTTCGATGACCCCGACCCCGAGGTTTCCAAGCTTATTCGCGAGCGGGAGTGCAAGCAGTTGCTTGAAGATCGCGGCACGAAGCCTTCCGTTTACTATCTGGTCTAGGCGACAAGGAGAAGAAGATGTCTGAAATTTCGCAGGCGGCCTCCGTCGCCGGGGCGATCGCGCCCGAAAACGCAGGGAAGGTTGCAGGTGGTGCAAGTGCTGGTGCGAAACTTGCCGCAGAAGCTGTCGCCATGAGCGGTGGAAGCAACGGCGCTGCAGCCGGCGGCGCTTCCACGAAGCCCGCTCGTTTCGGTGGACGCGGGCTCATGATCGCCATCGCCGCGGCGGCCGTGGTCACGGTTGCGGGCATCGCGCTGTGGGTCGTGCAGCTTTCGGGCGGCATGTCGCAGACAGCCATGCGCAACCTGGACTCGTGGGGCCTCTACATCACCATGTTCATGTTCTTCGTGGGGCTTTCCGCAGGCGGCCTCATCATCTCGTCCGCGCCCAAGGCGTTCGGCGCGGAAGGGTTCGGCGGCATCAGCAAGATCGCCGTGTGGACGTCTGTCTGCTCGACGGTGGCCGCCATCGCGTTCGTAGTGGTGGACCTGGGCCGGCCCCTGCGCCTGTGGGAGCTGTTCGCGTACTCCAACCTGGCCTCGCCCCTCATGTGGGACATCGTCGTGCTGCTCGTGTACCTCGTCCTGTCCGTCGTGTACCTGTGGGCGCAGCTGCAGGCCGAGGCGGGGAAGGTCTCGCACACGGCCCTGCGCGTGGTGAGCGTGATAACGCTGGTCACCGCCGTGCTCGTGCACAGCGTGACCGCGTGGATCTTCGGGTTGCAGCAGGGGCGCGAGATGTGGCATACGGCGCTTCTGGGGCCGTGGTTCGTCTCCTCGGCCCTCGTGTGCGGTTTCCAGCTTCCCAACATCGATCTTCCGGGTGCTGTGACTTCCATGACGGTGACCAACTGGGAGGCCGGCATGCAGGGCGCCTACGAAGGCATGGTCTACTGGCCGGCTCCCATCGAGTGGGGCGTGGCCCTGGGCGTGATAGGCCTCGCCGCGCTGCTCCTGTGCGCGGGCCTGCGCTATCTGCCGCTGAAGCCGGTGGAATAGGGCGAGGCGTCTCTTTGAGCCGGGCGTTGCGGTGCTTTAAGCTGCAGGTGGCCGCGGCGCCCGGTGCCGGATAGCACGGTTGCTTAATCAAGAGGAAAGGCCATGTTGAGGAAATTCTTGATAACCCTTGCCGCGTTCGCGCTTCTGGGCGCGTGCGTTCTGGGGGCGGGCTCCCTGGCGGAGCCGGCGACGGGCGTCTCGCCCATAACGGCGGATTCGCCCTGCCCCGCCACGGGCTGCGCGAGCGGGTCCTGCCACGGGTTCGACGACGTGCCCGAGCCCGACGGCGTCCACGAGATGTCCTGCCCCGAGTCGTCGTGCTCAAGCGTCGAGTGCCACGCGTGGGACTCGCTTGTGGGCCGCTACCACCAGGCGAGCGACGCCAGCCTCAACGTGTGGGTGCTTGCCCCTGTGGCGCTGGTGGTCGCGCTGGTGATCATCGTGCGGAAGGCGAGGTGAGGGTATGGATAGGAAAATGCTTGCGTTCGATGTCGTCGTGCTGGTCGTCTATCTTGCGGCGGCGAACCCCGCGATCACCGGCATCGGCGTGCACGAATGGCTGGGGCTGGGCGTTTGCCTGGTGCTCGTCGCCCACGCGGCGATAAGCGGAGGCCGCGCGCAGGACCGCCGCCGCGCGCGTTCGGAAAACGCCGGAGGAGGCGGGCGCTGCCGCTCGGAAGGCGCCGCTTGCGAGGTGACGGCGGCCGGAGCCTCGCCGCGCGGCCCGAAGGCGGCGCCGCAAGAAGGGAAGAGCGGCGCTTCGGCCGCGCGGGTCGCGCGCTGGGCGCTCGACGCCCTCATCGCCGTGGCGCTCGCCGTCTGCGCGGTGTCGGGCGTCATGGTGTCGGGCGCGGTGCTGCCCGCCTTCGGACTGTACGCCGAGGGCTACTTCTTCTGGGACCCTCTGCACGCCGCGTCCGCGAAGGTCCTGCTCGCCCTTCTGCTGGTGCACGTGGCGGTGCATTGGAGGTGGCTGGCGGGGCTTTTCGGGAAAGGAAAGAAAAGAAAGGCCGCTGACCTTTACCGCCACTGACAAATGCAAGGTAGCCATTCCTTCAGCACGAATTTTGCAGGAATTCGCCGAAATCCAATGCTAATTTTGCAGAAAACGAGCAATTTTCAATCCGTATTTTGCAGATAGCGCAGGTAGAACGTATGATTCTTCAAAAGGTGCCAATGGATAGGGCGAAAGCGGTGCTGAGAAGGAAGATTTCCGAGGCGCTTCTCGAATGGAAGCGCACCAAGACGAACCAAGGGCTGCTCGTTACGGGGGCGCGTTAAGTCGGCAAGACGAGCAGCATCGAGCTGTTCGCCGCTGAGAACTACGAAAACATGGTGAAGATAGATTTCGTCGAGCGACCTGAGGTGATCGAACTTATCGGAGCTGCCTGAAGCCTCGAAGACCTTGTCGTGCGCATTACGGCGCTGGCTTCCAAGCCTTTGCCGGATGGCAACAGAGAAGAAGGCCCCAGTAACTTGCTTATGTGCATGTTTCGTGCGACCCTGGCTTGTTCATCCCCATCGTCCCAGCTAAACGGGTAAATTTACAGCGAAAATCCATAGTTCGTAAAAATTTTTCTTGACATGGCTCCTCAAGCGTCGTATTCTTCTCGGTTGCAACTTTTTTGCAGAAAACGCGTGCGCGCAAAGGAGGAAAAGCCTCGTGGCTCAAGGAAAAACTAGCGCTCCCACCAGCCTTTACAGGGATCGCCGCAGCTTTGCGAAGATCCCGGACGTCATGGACGTCCCTAACCTCATTGCCATTCAGACGGAAAGTTTCAAATGGTTTAAAGAGGAAGGCCTGAAGCAGGCGTTCGCCGACGTATGCCCTATCGAGAACAACACGAAGGACATGTGCGTGGAGTTCGGCAAGCACGAATTCGGCGAGCCGAAGTACACGGTCGACGAATGTAAGGAGAAAGACGTCAGCTATCAGGCGCCGCTGTTCGTGGAGATTCGCTTCATCAACCGCGAAACCGGCGAGATCAAAGAGCAGGACGTGTTCATGGGCGACTTCCCGCTCATGACTCCGCGCGGCACCTTCATCATCAACGGCACCGAGCGCGTGGTCGTTTCCCAGCTTGTGCGCAGCCCGGGCGTCTACTTCGCCTCCGAGCGCGACAAAACGTCGGATAAGACCATCTACAACGCGAAGGTCATTCCCAGCCGCGGTGCGTGGCTGGAATTCGAAACCGACAAGCGCGACGTGCTTTCCGTGCGCATCGACCGCAAACGCAAGCAGCCGGCGACGCTGCTTCTGCGTGCGCTGGGCTTGGCGGAAACGCGCGAAGAGATAATCGACATGCTCGGCGCCGATGAAATGGTACTGCGCACGCTCGATCGCGATCCCGCCACCACCAAGGAAGAGTCGCTCATCGAACTGTACAAGCGCTTCCGTCCCGGCGAGCCGCCCACCATCGATTCTGCCCGCACGCTGCTCGAGGGTTTGTTCTTCAACCCGCAGCGCTACGACCTGGCGAAAGTGGGCCGCTACAAGATAAACAAGAAGCTTGGCTTCGACCCCGAGGAAAGCGCGTCTTCCACGCTCACCGACGAGGACATCACCAAGACCATGCAATACATTGTGGCTTTGCATGCGGGCGCCGAAGGCGTGCAGACCGACGACATCGACCACTTCGGCAACCGCCGCATCCGCACGGTGGGCGAGCTTATCCAAAACCAGTTCCGCATCGGCCTTTCGCGCATGGAGCGCGTGGTGCGCGAGCGCATGAGTATGCAGGAACCCGACGAGATAACGCCGCAGTCGCTCGTGAACATTCGTCCTATCGTGGCGGCCATAAAGGAATTCTTCGGAAGCTCCCAGCTTTCGCAGTTCATGGACCAAACGAACCCCGCCGCCGGCATCACGCACAAGCGTCGCCTTTCGGCACTCGGACCCGGCGGCCTTTCGCGCGAGCGCGCCGGCTTCGAGGTGCGCGACGTGCACACCTCGCATTACGGTCGCATGTGCCCCATCGAAACGCCCGAAGGCCCCAACATCGGCCTCATCGGGTCGCTCGCAACCTATGCGCGCGTGAACCCCTACGGCTTCATCGAGACGCCGTACCGCCGCGTCATCGATGGCAGGGTGACCGACGAGATAGACTACCTCACGGCCGATGAAGAGGAAAACTACACCATCGCGCAGGCGAACGACCTGTTCAACCTTGAAACGCGCGAGTTCGGCACCTACGATGAGAAGGGCGTGTTCCGTCCTGCCGCCAAGGTGCTCTGCCGCACGAAAGGCCCGGACGGCACCTTCGGCGAGCCTGACGAAGTGTCGCCCGCGCAGGTGAACTACATGGACGTTTCCCCGCGCCAGATGACTTCGGTGGCCACCTCGCTCATTCCCTTCTTGGAGCACGACGACGCGAACCGCGCCCTCATGGGTTCGAACATGCAGCGTCAGGCCGTGCCGCTTCTGCGTCCCTCCGCACCGCTGGTGGGTACGGGCATCGAGCATCGCATCGCAGTGGATTCCGGCGAGATTCTGGTTGCGCAGCGCCCCGGCGTGGTGGACTACGTTGACGGTCAGACCATCATCATCTTGAATGACGACGGCGAATACGACGAGTATCTGGTGCCGAAGTTCCAGCGCTCCAACCAGTCGGGCTGCATCAACCATCGTCCCATCGTGCGCAAGGGCGACGAGGTGGCTGCAGGAGACGTGCTGGCCGACGGCCCGTCTTGCGACGGCGGCGAGCTGGCGTTGGGGCAAAACCTCATGATCGCCTACATGCCGTGGGAAGGCTACAACTACGAGGACGCCATCATTGTGTCCGAGCGCGTGGTGGCCGAAGACCTGCTCACCTCCATCCACATCAGCGAATACGAGGTGGACGCGCGCGATACGAAGCTCGGCCCCGAAGAGATAACCCGCGAGATTCCCAATATCTCCGACGACATGATATCCGACCTCGATGCCGACGGCATCATCCGCGTGGGCGCGGAAGTGTTCCCGGGCGATGTGCTGGTAGGCAAGGTCACGCCGAAGGGCGAAACCGAGCTTACTGCCGAAGAGCGTTTGCTGCGTGCCATCTTCGGCGAGAAGGCGCGCGAGGTGCGCGATACGTCGCTTAAAGTGCCGCACGGCTCGGGCGGGCGCGTTATCGGCATCAATCGCTTCTCGCGTACGGCGGGTGACGAGCTTCCCCCCGGCGTGAACGAGCTCGTGCGCATCTACGTGGCGCAGAAGCGCAAGGTGCAGCAGGGCGATAAGCTTTCCGGACGCCATGGCAACAAGGGCGTCATCTCCCGCGTGCTGCCGGTAGAAGACATGCCCTACCTGGCCGACGGCACCCCCATCGACGTCATCTTGAACCCCCTTGGCGTGCCGAGCCGCATGAACGTGGGTCAGCTTTTGGAAAACCACCTGGGCTGGGCCGCGAAATGGGGCTGGTCGGACGAGGCGGACTCGACCGACGTGGTGGAAGGCCCGCAGTACGTGGCCACGCCGGTGTTCGACGGTGCCACCGAAGACGAGATTTCCGACGCCATCGAGAAGGCGAACCGCAACCTCATCAACATCAACCACGCGAAGTACGGCAACAAAGCGCGCGACGAGTTCGTGCCGCAACTTTCCCGCACCGGCAAGACGTGGCTGTTCGACGGTCGCACGGGCGAGAAGTTCCGCGAGCCCATCACGGTGGGCCAGACCTACATACTGAAGCTGGGCCACATGGTGGACGACAAGATACACGCTCGTTCGACCGGCCCTTACAGCCTGATCACACAGCAGCCTTTGGGCGGCAAGGCACAGTTCGGCGGCCAGCGCTTCGGCGAAATGGAGGTGTGGGCGCTTTACGCTTACGGCGCTTCCAACGTGCTGCAGGAAATTCTGACCGTAAAGTCGGACGACACGGCAGGCCGCGTGAAGAGCTACGAGTCCATCGTCAAGGGCGAGAACATTCCGGCAGCCGAAGTGCCCGAGTCGTTCAAGGTGCTGGTGAAGGAAATGAAGTCGCTGTGCCTGAACGTCGAGTTGGAAGGCCACAACCACAAGGCCGTAAGCGAAGATGTTGGCGTGGAGGGACAGGAAGATTCCGATCAGGCGCTTTACGAGGCGCTTGCGGCCGATGCGCGCAAGACGGATGAGGATGCAGCAAGTGCCCTCGATAGCATTGCCGCTGAACTGGGAGAATTGATGGGAGAAGTTGAACGCAACGACAACGAGGGGGCGAGCCTTCTCGATGGCGAGACGGACGGCTCCGTTGGTGCAGACGCCAATACGGAAGAAAACGAACTCATCGGCGACGGAGAGGAGCTGTAGATGACCACGGAATTCGACGTGAACAATTTCGATGCCCTGCGCATCTCGCTCGCCTCTGCCGAAGACGTGCGCAGCTGGTCGCGCGGCGAGGTGAAGAAGCCCGAAACCATCAACTACCGCACGCTCAAGCCCGAAAAGGACGGCTTGTTCTGCGAGAAAATCTTCGGGCCTACCAAAGACTGGGAATGCGCGTGCGGCAAGTACAAGCGCGTACGCTTCAAAGGCATCGTGTGCGAGCGCTGCGGCGTCGAGGTTACGCGCAGCAAGGTGCGCCGCGAGCGCATGGGGCACATCGAGCTTGCCGCTCCGGTAAGCCATATCTGGTACTTCAAGGGAAGCCCGAGCCGCTTGGGCTATCTGCTCGACATTCCGCCGAAGGAACTGGAGAAGGTGCTCTACTTCGCCAGCTCCATCATCACGAGCGTCGACAAAGAGGCGCGCGAGGAAGATGCCGACGAGTTGCGCGACGAGCTGGCCGGCGACTTGGAAGAACTTGACGCCGAGCGCGAGCGCCTCATAGAGCAGACGCGCCGTTTGAGCACCGCCTACGTTCCCGAAGACGACGATTTCGTGGACGAGGTGGACGAAGACGAACGTCTTACGCCCGAAGAGGTGGAAGAGGAAATAGCCGACATCTACGAGGAGTTCAGCGAGCGCAAGGTGCTGCGCCAGGATGCGTTCGACGCCTTCATGAAGATAGAGCCGAAGCAGCTCATATCCGACGAGGCGCTCTATCGCGAGATGCGCCTGAACTACCGCGACTACTTCACGGGCGGCATGGGCGCCGAAAGCGTGCGCGACTTGCTGGAGGCTATGGATCTGGAAGCGGTGGCCGAAGAGCTGCGCGAGATCATCGACACGGGCAAAGGTCAAAAGCGCGCGAAGGCCATCAAACGGCTCAAAGTGGTCGATGCGTTTTTGAAGTCCACCAACAAGCCTACCGACATGATCTTGGACGTTATTCCGGTCATCCCGCCCGATCTGCGTCCTATGGTGCAGCTTGACGGCGGTCGCTTCGCCACAAGCGATCTGAACGACTTGTATCGTCGCGTCATCAACCGCAATAACCGTTTGAAGCGCCTGCTTGACCTAGGCGCGCCCGAGATAATCGTGAACAACGAGAAGCGCATGCTGCAAGAAGCGGTGGATAGCCTGTTTGACAACGGTCGACGCGGCCGCCCGGTCACAGGGCCTGGCAACCGTCCGCTGAAGTCGCTTTCCGACATGCTCAAGGGTAAACAGGGACGCTTCCGCCAGAACCTTTTGGGCAAGCGCGTGGACTATTCCGGCCGTTCGGTTATCGTTGTCGGCCCGCAGCTGAAGCTGCACCAGTGCGGCCTGCCTTCGCAAATGGCGCTCGAGCTGTTCAAGCCCTTCGTCATGAAGCGCTTGGTGGAGCTTGAGTACGCCGCCAACATCAAGGCGGCCAAGCGCGCGGTAGACAGAGGCGCAAGCTATGTATGGGACGTGCTCGAAGAGGTTATTACCGAGCATCCGGTGTTGCTGAACCGTGCACCAACCCTTCACCGCTTGGGCATTCAGGCGTTCGAGCCGGTGCTGGTGGAAGGCAAGGCTATCAAGCTGCATCCGCTTGTGTGCACCGCCTTCAACGCCGACTTCGACGGCGACCAGATGGCCGTGCACGTGCCGCTCGGCGCCGAGGCGCAGGCCGAGGCCCGCGTGCTCATGCTCTCATCCAACAACATCAAGTCGCCCGCCCATGGTCGCCCGCTTACCGTGCCCACGCAGGACATGATCATCGGCCTGTACTATCTTACGGCTGCCCGCGATGGTTTCCCGGGCGAGGGTCGCGCGTTCATCGACTTCGACGACGCCATGAACGCCTACGACGCGCGTGCCGACCTTGATCTGCAGGCCAAGATATGGGTGCGCCTTACCCGCGACATGCAGCTGGCCACAGCGTACAACACGTTCGAAGATCGCAAGGCGGGCGAGCGCATAGAGACCACCGTGGGGCGCATCACGTTCAACAACGTGCTTCCCGACGATTACCCTTATCTCAACTACGAGATGAACAAAAAGGAGATCAGCCGTCTGGTGGAAGACGTGTGCAACCGCTATGAGATAGCCGATGTGCCGGTCATCTTGGACGGCTTGAAGGATGCCGGCTTCCACTACGCTACGCGAGCGGGCGTGACCGTTTCGGTGTACGACGCCACGGTGCCGCCGAACAAGGCAGAGATTCTAGCGCGCGCCGACGAAAAGGTTGCGGCGATCGACGAGGACTACGAGATGGGCCTCATGAGCCAAGAGGAGCGCCACAAGCAGGTCGTCGACATCTGGAACGATGCGAACGAAGAGGTCGGCGAGGCCATGGCCGACAACTTCGACAAGTTCAACCCCATCTACATGATGGCGTTTTCCGGTGCCCGCGGCAACATCAAGCAGATTCGCCAGCTGGCAGGCATGCGCGGCCTTATGTCCGACCCGAAAGGCGAGATCATCGACCGTCCTATCAAGGCGAACTTCCGCGAAGGCCTTTCGGTG
>JAEYEL010000064.1 GCA_023403475.1 Actinomycetes bacterium | reverse complement strand
TGCTGAACGAGGCGATAGAAGAGGTTCTCTCGCAGGCGGGCGAGTTCGCTTCCCCCGAAGGTCTTGACGCGCTTTTCTCGGAATATCCTGCGCGAGCGTGCGGCTACGGCGGCGGTTCGGTTGAAGGAATGGTGCGCTCGCTTGTATATGCGGCCTCGTCGAACCCGATCGGTATCGATGCCGTCTTGGTGCCCGAGGCCCTTCGCGCGGAAGATCTCGTGCGCCGCATGATGGAGCTTGCGGAAAAGGTTGCGCAGGCAGCCGGCGCGCAGAAGCCTGGCAAGAGCCGCGATGCGTTCCTTCACGGAACCGCCTTGGCGCTTGAAGCGTGCCAGCGCGCTTTGGAAAACGGTGCGTTTGCAGGTGCGCCTGCCGGCGCGTTCGCTGTGGGTGCATCCCCAGGTGCGTCCCCAGGTGCGCCCACCCGTGTGTCTTCAGATGCGCCCGCCCGGGGAAAGGGGGCTTGCTCGCCTTTTTCGGTTGTGGACCTGCTGAACGGGTTTCCCGCTCCGAGTCGCGCGTTCGGAACGAAAGAATACAAGCAGTTCGCAGCGGATGCCGCCGAAGAATATGCGGAGTGCATGGCGGAAGCCCGTTTCGGGCAGGCGGTTTCGCTTCTGCAGGACGTGAAGCGCTTGGCCGCCCGCGCACTCGATGCCTTCCGCCGGCTCAAACGCGAAGCGGGCGGTCTTGACAACGACGACCTTTTGGTGGAGACGGCGCGTGCCTTCGAGTGCTGCCCGACGTTTGCCGCCGATTACGCCGACCGCTTCAAGCTTGTTATGGTGGACGAGTTCCAAGATACCGATCAGCTGCAAGTCGATATGATAAAGCGCATGGCAGGTGCGGGCGGCGAGCGTTTATGCGCGGTGGGCGATGCGCAGCAGAGCATTTACCGCTTCCGCGGCGCCGATGTTTCGGTGTACCGTCGTCAGGTGGCGGCGGTGCGTGAGGAAAACCCCGAAGGTCTTATCCTTCTGCCCGACAATTTCCGCAGCCATGCCGACGTGCTGGCGTTCGTGGATCGCATATTCGGGCAGCCGCAGTCGTTCGGTGCGTCGTTCATGTCGCTTTCCGCGTCGCGCGATGAAAGCCGCGTGGCGCATCCGTTCAAAAGTTCGGGGCCGCGCATCGATGTGAGCTTGGTCACCTATCCGTACATGGGCGTGCCTGCTGCAGACGTATGTCGAACCGCCGCGCACGGCATCGCACAGCGTTTCGCGAATCTGCGCGCAGCGGGGCACACGCCGGGCGAGATGGTGCTTCTTTTGGGCTCCACCACGAAGGCGGGCGTGTACGCCGAAGAACTGCGCCGTGCGGGGTTTCCCTGCGTGGTGGTCAAAGGCTCCATCTTCAACCGTGCGCCCGAAGTGCAGCTTATGGTTTCGCTTGCGCAGGCCGTGGCGAACCCGTTTGACTCGCTTGCTTTGTTCGAGGTGCTTTCCAGCGAGATGTTCGCCCTTTCAGCAGACGATTTTCTGGCTCTGGCCACCCACTTCGACGACGATGGCCGCCCGCATCGCCGCTCGCTTTTCGACGGGCTTGCGCTAGCGGCCCAAACCGGCGAACTGTCGCCTCAGTTGGAGGCCGCCTTCCGCACGGTGGGAAACATGGTGCGCGCAACGGGTCGCGACGCGCTTTCTTCCATCATGGAGCGCGCCGTGCGCGATTGCGGCTGGCTCACGCGGCTTTCGCGCGATGGCGCGGAAGGCATCGCGCGCGCTGCAAACGTTCTGAAGGCCGTTCGTATGGTCGAAGAGATCGAGGCGGGCGGTGCAAGCAGTCCGGCGGACGCGGCAAGCCGCTTCGCCCTCAAAGTGGAAACGGTCAAGGAGGCGCCGGGTGCCCTTTCCGCCGCAGGCGGCGATTTCGTGCGCATCATGACGGTGCACGCCAGCAAGGGCCTCGAATTTCCCATTGTGGCCGTAGCCGAGCTTTCCGATTCCTCGCATGCCGAAAAGCTCGTGATGGAGCGCGTGGAAGGTTCGGTGTACGCATCGCTTGACTTGGGGAACTCCGTTGCCGGCGCGAGGTCTTCCGAATTGGTGGCGAAGGCCGCAGATGCGACGTTCGGCATGGAAGGCCTGGCAGAGGACGAACTGGCCGATACGGTGGTTTCGCGTTCGAGCGCCGGCGCGCGGCGGGTGGCTTTGTGCGCGCTTCGCAGGAAAGCCGACGAGCAGGAGTCGCGGCGGCTTTTATACGTGGCTCTTACCAGGGCGAAGGAGGCGCTTATCGTATCGCTTACCGGCAAGCGCACGAAAGCGGATCTATCGGGTGCATCGACGGGCCTTGCCGCCGACATACAGTCGGCTCTGTGCGGGCAGGGCGGCTTGTTTCCGCAGGGATGCGCGACCTTCGACTTCGGCGGCGAGCGGAAGGCAGCGTTCGAGCGCATCGACCTTGAAGCCGAGCCGGATGCTTCCGCCAAGGGGGAAGGCGCCGATGGGGAAGACACCGAGGCGAAAGACGCCGATGGAGAAGGCGTCGAGGCGGAAGGGGGCGCTAAAAAGGCGACAGGCGACGCGCGGGCGGAAAGCGCGGCGGGGAACGCTTGCCGAAGCGATGCTGCCGCATTCGACGTTTTCGCCGTCTGCGACTACCGTGTCGTTCCAAGCGTAGCCCCTCTTTCCAGCCGCGCCGACGTGTTCAGCTATTCGTCTATAGCCTCCGTGTTGCCGAGCGAAAGCGAGCCGCGCGATTTTCCCGATAAGGATGACGAGGCGTGGGCCCGCATTCGGGATAGCCTTGATGTCGAAGCTGATGCGACCGACTTGGGCACGGCGTTTCATCGCTTGGCGCAGTATGCGGTTGAGTGTCGCGTGCCGGGTGCGGCTTTGGCCAAGCCTCCTGAAAGCCGCGTGATCGCTCTGAGCCGCAGCTGCAGCTTGGGCGAAGGGCAGCGTATGCGCCTTGCGCGCGCACTTGATAGATGGTTTGCGTCTTCGGTGGCCTCGCGCGTGGCTGCGTACCGTTCGATTCGCGCCGAGGTTCCTTTTTTCCTGGCTCTTGACGATAAGGGGCGCTCGGTCTATCTGGAAGGGGAGGTCGATCTTCTGGCTGTGAACGACGAGGGCGGCAATGCCTTCGTGGTCGATTACAAAACGGGCGGCCATGCGGGCGAAGACGAGGCGCGTCTGCGGGAAAAGCATCGGCTGCAGGCTGTGTGCTACGCATGGGCGGTGCTAGGCCAAGGCTTCAGAAGCGTTGACGTGACCTTCGTGCGCGTGGAGCAGGGCGACATTGCGAATCCTTCCGAACCCCAGTGCGTGAACTATACGTTCTCTCAAGATGACCTGCTGCTTTTGGAAGGGGAAATAAAGGAAGCTCTCCATCGGGCCTATGGTGCGTGTAATCGCTAGAATACATTTTCATCTCGCATCGATATTAACTATTATAGCGAACAAACCGAAAGTCACGACTAATATTTTAGGCATTACCCTGATATCATCGGGATACGGCGCAGCTAAAGGCATATTATCAAAGAGGAACGCTACAGCCGAGAAGCGCTCATATCCCCGCTGCGTCGCCAACGACGGCGATCGGCAACCGGTGACTATCTGACCGATCGCCGCCTGCGCTGCACTGCGGCGAACAGGATATGCGGTGCGCGCCCTATGGCAAGCAAGAAGGGAGCAGCGCCGCCGCCTGCTTCTAAAACTTTCTTCCAAACCGCTCGTAGGCCTGCGTGACGTGCAGTTCGTATTCCTTGCGCGCGCCTTTGACCACCGTATCCAGAATAAGCCCGCTCGCGAAGCAGAGCGCCCCTACGAACACCAGCCCCACGGCAAGAAGCGCGCTCGGCAGGCGCGGCACCAGCCCCGTGCGGGCGAACTCGACCACGACCGGAACGCCCACCGCAAGCCCGAGTACGCACAGAATCAGAGCCATCCATCCGAACAGCGCAAGCGGACGATAGTCTTTGAACAGCGACATTATGGTGGAAAGCACCCGCATGCCGTCGGAGAACGTGTTGAGCTTCGACGTGCTGCCCTCGGGACGGTCGCGGTAGTCGATGGGAACTTCGGCGATGCGCCAGCGCTTGTCCACGGCGTGGATGGAAAGCTCGGTCTCTATTTCGAAGCCGGGCGAGAGCACGGGCATGGTTTTGGCGAACACGGAGTTGAACGCGCGGTAGCCGGTCATGACGTCGGAGAATTCGAAGCCGTAGATTATCTTGATGAGCCAGCGCACCAAGTTGTTTCCGAAACCGTGGAAGGCGCGGTCGTTCTCGCGCTTGTAAGCCCCGTTCGAAAGCCTGTCGCCCACCACCATGTCGGCCTCGTCGGCTATGAGGGGTGCAAGCAGGGCGGGTGCCTCTTCGGCGGGATACGTGTCGTCGCCGTCCACCATGAGGTAGTAGTCGGCGTCTATCTCGCGCAGCATCTGGCGGACTACGTTGCCTTTGCCCTGCCTGTTCTCGCGGCGAACGACGGCGCCGTGGTCTGCGGCTATTCTAGCGGTACCGTCGCTTGAGTTGTTGTCGTAAACATAGATGGTCGCGTGCGGAAGAGCCGCCTTGAAGTCGTCTACCACTTTCGCTATGGTGAGGGATTCGTTGTAGCAGGGCACGAGCACGGCCACCCGGGGCGCGTTCTCTTCTGATTCCATGTATGCTCCAATCAGTCTGAACAAGTATAGTATTGTATACGAAAGCAGGTGCCGAGGGCCGCATTCGAGAGGAAACCATGAAGAAACTGATAGCGCAAATCATGAAGTTCGGCGTGGTGGGTGCGCTCGCGTTCGTCATCGACTACGGGTTCCTTGCGCTTCTGACCGAGGCTTTCGGCATCAACTACCTGGTGAGCGCCACGATATCGTTCACGGTGTCGGTGGTGTTCAACTACGCGGCTTCCATGCGCTATGTGTTCCGGCATAAAGAGGGCATGAGCAAACGTCGCGAGTTTTCCGTGTTCGTGACGCTTTCGGTTTTGGGCTTGGGGCTGAACAACGTCTGCATGTGGGCGGGCGTGGAGCTTTTGGGAATCCACTACCTCGTCACGAAGATCGGCGCCACGTTCGTCGTGATGGTGTGGAACTTCGTCACCCGCAAAATCTTTCTGGATGCAGGTGACGGCGAGTAGCGTATAATGCATCTGCCGTGCCCTTGTAGCTCAGGGGATAGAGCGTCTGCCTCCGGAGCAGAAAGCCGCAGGTTCGAATCCTGTCAAGGGCACCACTAGGTTTGCAATCGCCTAAATCCCCTCGAAGAACTCCGAATAGGAAACGCCCAGACCGGAGACGATGCGCTCGAGCGTGTCGAACCCGAAGTTACGGTTGCCCTTCTCTATGTCGGCCAAATAGCTCCTGTTCACGCCCGCCACGAGCGCGAACCTCTCCTGCGTGAGGCTCTGCTGCGTCCGCAGCTCCTTGACGCGCCCGCCGAC
>JAEYEL010000051.1 GCA_023403475.1 Actinomycetes bacterium | reverse complement strand
GCTCGCGCACGGCATTGCGCTTTGGGACGTTGTGGAGAGCTGCGACGTAGCCGGCTCCGCAGACGCAAGCATCCGCAACGTGGTTCCCGCTCGCATCGAACGCATTCTGGATGCCGCCCCCGTGCGCACAGTGTTCGCCAACGGAGGCACCGCACATGCCCTGTACGCCAAGCACCTGCAGCCGCGCTGCGGCCTGCCTGCAACGCGCCTTCCCTCCACCAGCCCCGCCAACGCGTCTTACAGCCTTGAACGTCTTATCGACTGTTGGAGGGAAGCGCTCAGGCCCGCCATCAAGCCTGCCCGCAGACCCACCCTCGGCGATCCGCCTGCAAGCAACCGGCCAAGCGAGCAGTTGATGGAGTGAACGACGCACGGCAGCCGGTCAAACGAGCGGTCGGTGGAGCGGGCAGCCGACCGAACGAGCGATGCGCAACGGGAAAAGGACAGAGAGTCGAAAGGGCTGAAGCCATGCGAGCAGTGATACAGCGCGTAAGGAAAGCGCAGGTCGATATCGAGGGGAAATGCGTCGGCGCATGCGGGCGAGGGTTCCTCATTTTGCTGGGCGTAGGGCAAAACGACACGGAAGCGCAGATAGAGCGGCTGTGGAGCAAGATATACAAGCTGCGCATCTTCGACGACGAGAACGGGAAGACGAACCTCTCGCTTGCCGACGTTGACGGTGAGGTGCTTGTCGTGTCGCAGTTCACGCTGTTCGCCAACTGCAGGAAGGGAAACCGCCCTTCCTTCACGCAAGCAGGTGCGCCCGATGAGGCGGCGCGTCTCTACGAGCTGTTCGTCGCCCGCGCACGACAGGACGTGACGCGTGTGGAAACCGGCGCTTTCGGCGCCGACATGCAGGTGAGCCTTATGAACGACGGGCCTTTCACCATCTGTCTCGACACCGACAACCTGTAGCAGAGCAGACCAACCCGCTTTCCGCACGCCACCATTGCCGAACAGACACGAGGGACGTAGTGCTCCACCGATGCAGAGCACTACGTCCCCGTTGCCATGCCGCTCCTTCCGCTACGACCTGCGGGCGCTTCCGTAGGCGGCGTGCTTGCGGTTGCCGTAGGCGCTGCCTTTGCGGGCGGTTTTCCTGAGATTCGCCAGCACGTCCTCCTCGCTTTCACCCTCCACCTGCGAGCGCAGCTTGACCACTTGGTCACGCAGGCGGGCAGCTTGCTCGAAGTCCATGTCGCGCGAGGCGGCGGCCATGTCGTCTTCCATGCTGGAGATGATGCGCAGCACTTCCTCGCGCGAAAGCGCGGCAAGCTCCTTGTTCACCTGCTCGGCGGTGGTGTTGCCTACTTCGTCTTTCACGTAGCCCATGATGTCGTTGATGGCCTTGCGCACCGTCTGCGGCTCGATGCCGTGCTCTTCGTTGTAGCGCATCTGGATGGCGCGGCGGCGGCGCGTCTCGTCTATGGCCAGCTGCATGGAGTCGGTCGTCTTGTCGGCGTACATGATGACCTGGCCGGACACGTTGCGCGCCGCGCGACCGATGGTCTGGATGAGCGAGCGATGGTTGCGCAGAAAGCCTTCCTTGTCGGCGTCCAGAATGGCCACGAGCGACACTTCGGGCAGATCAAGCCCCTCGCGCAGAAGGTTGATTCCCACAAGCACGTCGAATTCCCCGCGCCGCAGCGCGGTCAGGATCTCCACGCGCTCAAGCGTGGCGATGTCCGAATGCATGTAGCGCGCCCGCACGCCCTGATCGAGCAAATGATCGGTCAAATCTTCCGCCATCTTCTTGGTAAGCGTGGTTATGAGCACGCGCTCGTCGCGACAGGCACGTTCCTTCGCCTCGTCGATGATGTCGTCAATTTGGCTTTTGCTCCCCCGCACTATTATCTCGGGGTCGAGCAGGCCTGTGGGGCGAATGATCTGTTCCACCTGCTGTTGCGAAACCTTGAGCTCGTAGTCGCCCGGCGTGGCCGAAACATAGATGAACTGCGGAACGCGGTCTTCGAACTCGTCGAAGCGCAGGGGACGGTTGTCAAGGCAGCTCGGCAAGCGAAACCCGTGCTCGGCAAGCGTTATCTTGCGCGAACGGTCGCCCTCGTGCATGCCGCGAATCTGCGGCACCGTCACGTGGCTCTCGTCTATGATGCACAGGAAGTCCTTCGGAAAGTAGTCGATGAGCGTGTAGGGAGGCTCGCCGGGTGCGCGGCCGTCTAAGTGTCGCGAGTAGTTCTCGATGCCCGAGCAGAAGCCCATAGTCTCAAGCATTTCCAGATCGTAGCTCACGCGCATTTCCAGACGCTGTGCCTCGAGCAGCTTCCCCTCGCCTTTGAACTGCCGCAAACGCTCGCGCAGCTCGTCACGTATGGTCACAAGCGCCCGATCCATCTTCGGGCGCGCCGTCACGTAATGAGACGCCGGCCAAATGGGCAGCGCCTCGTAAGAGTTCAGCACCTCGCCCGTCACGTTGTCTATTTCGGAAATGGCCTCTATCTCGTCGCCCCAGAACTCCACGCGCACCGGGTTGTCGGCATAGGGCGGAAATATGTCGAGGTTGTCGCCGCGCACGCGGAAGGTGCCGCGTGAAAGCTCGTAGTCGTTACGGTCGTATTGAATGTCTACGAGATCGCGGATAACATCGTCTCTGTCCATTTCCTTCTGCTTGTCCAAAAACACCGCCATACCCGCATAGTCCATAGGACTGCCGATGCCGTAGATGCACGAAACGGAAGCGACCACCACCACGTCGCGGCGCGACAGCAGAGCAGAAGTGGCCGCATGCCGCAGCTTCTCGACTTCCTCGTTGATGGAGGCGTCCTTCTCTATGAACGTGTCGCTTGAAGGAACGTAGGCTTCGGGCTGATAGTAGTCGTAGTAGGAAACGAAGTACACCACGGCGTTTTCGGGGAAGAACTCTTTAAGCTCGGCCGCCAGCTGCGCGGCAAGCGTCTTGTTCGGCGCCATGACGAGCGTGGGCTTCTGCACCGCCTCGATGGTCTTGGCCATGGTGAACGTTTTGCCCGAACCCGTCACACCAAGAAGCGTCTGGTAGCGCAGCCCCTCTTCCACGCCGTGCGCCAGCTTCTCGATAGCCTGAGGTTGATCGCCTGCCGGCTCGTAGGGAGACACAACCTTAAACGGCGTGGAGGCAAGCCGCACTTCCGGCAACTTGCCCTCCATCTCCGCACCCTCAATGTTTTTGAGATGGGTAGACATGCAGAAAAACTCCATTCATCAAACCGAGAATCACAGGTTGGCGCTGGTAAGCCAGCGAAGGCGCCCCGTGCCCGTAGCACAGGTTGACCTTTTTGTAGCACAGGTTGGCGCTAGTAAGCCAGCGAGGACGGCTTAGGCGAGTGTGACTGGCGTGAAAGGAGAGCGAAGCGCACTTCGGTGCATGAGCTTTCCTTGGAGCGCCGCCAAGCGCGCCGCCACGGTCGCCCGCAGCGTCGGCCAGCTCCGTCGGCCGTTAGGCCGACGGAGTCCTTTTAGGCCAACGTGTCCTTATAGGTCTTCCACCAAACAAGAACCTGGTTGCGCAGTTCTTCGGGGGTGCCGTCGTTGTTGAACACCACGTCGGCGGCCTCTATGCGGTCGGCGTCGGTTATCTGCTGGGCTATGCGACGGCGTACGTCGGCCTCATCGAAGCCGGAGGCTACGGCACGCTGGATGCGCACATCGAGCGGGGCGAGCACGGCCATGACCACATCGGCGTCATAGGCCAAAGACGACTGACGGTTGCGAAACACGGAATACTCCACGACCACCGCCTCATGGCCTGCCCGCTCGAGCACGCCGAGTCGGTCGGTGTAGGCCTCTTCGATGCGCGGCATGCTGATGCGGTTCAGCTTGCGCGTGTCAGCGGGGCTCAAAAACGCCTTCGCCGCCAACGCGGAGCGATCGATCTCGCCGTCTTCGCCCAAGATATCGGCACCGAACGTGTCGATAAGCTCCTCGCGTACCGTTCCCCAGCCAAGCACGTCGTGTCCCACTTTGTCAAGATCGATGTAGGGAAGGCCCTCGTCAACGAGCGCCTTGCGAGCCGTCGATTTTCCCGCGCCCATTCCGCCGATAATGAACAATTTCTTCATGCCCGTACCTCCTCTATCATGCCACCGCCTAAAACGGTGGCGCCCATATAGAACACCGCATACTGCCCTGGCGCCGTGGTGGGCTGCGGGCTTCGCAGCCGCACCAGAACATGCCCGTTTCCCAAAGGCTCTATGACGCATGCCGCAGGCGCGCTGCGATAGCGCAGTTTGACCATTGCCTCGCACGGCTTGGCAAGCGAGGGTACGGCCTGCCAGTTCGCGTTTTCCACCACAACCGCGCTGATTTTCGCCTCGCTGGCACATCCTACCACAAGCGCATGGTCTTCGACACGCTTGCCAACCACATAATAGGGTTCCGGCCCGGAAACCCCAATGCCCTTGCGCTGCCCCACCGTATAATTCGACAAACCCTCATGGTGCCCGAGCACCTTGCCCCTTCCGTTCACAATGGGACCGGGAACGTCGGTAAACCCACGGGCATGCAGAAACGGCCGGTAATCGCCGTCTATGAAGCACACATCCTGGCTTTCCGGCTTGTCCGCCACTTCAAGACCCAGATCGGTCGCAATGATGCGAACCTCGGCTTTCGTCATGGCGCCAAGGGGAAACACGATGCGGGAAAGCTGTTCTTGCGTGAGCATGGCCAGCATGTAGCTTTGATCTTTGCGCGCATCGAGCGCCGCCATGACGGCGTAACGCTGCGGCGCAGGCTTCTG
>JAEYEL010000134.1 GCA_023403475.1 Actinomycetes bacterium | reverse complement strand
GCATCCCGCAGCATCCCGTTCGGACAAATTTGTGTAAACGGGGCATAATATACGGTTTTCCTCTATAATCGACGGGAAATCCGCGAGAAAGGACGCTCCGTGGCGCAGGACGAGAAGAGGTTCTCCCACATAACGGTTACTCCAGATACCGTCTCGGATGAAGACGACGAGTTCGTCATCGAGGCCGGGGTTTGCGCTGCCCGCGCCGGTGCCCGTGCGGGCAGCGACGATGCCGGTGTCCATTCTGCTCGCCCCGCAAGCGAGCAGGAGCCGGGCGGCAAGCTTAAAAACGGTGTCGGAGCCGGTGCCAAGGCGAAAGATGCAGCGAAGAGAGACGCCGTGAGAGACGCTTCGGACGCGGATGAGCGCGACGGATATCGTCCTACGACGGTGGACGATCTGAAGGGTGCCTCCATGTCGACGATGCAGAAAGCCATTATCGGCATCGCCTTGGCGGGCATCATCGCGGCCGTCGTCTACTACTTCGCGGTTATGGCTTGATGCGCGTGTGCGTTGGCGGTCGCATGCTCCGTCGCGTTCTGCCATTTTGAAGCTGTGAAACGTTATGGAACGACGCGTAATGCAGCAATGCTGTTACGCTCTGTTATTCGGAAGGCTAGGTTGACGGACAATGCCCGAGCATATGAAAAGCGAACAAGACGACGATTCGAAAAAGGCAGCGATACCGGCTGGCAAAGGCGCGCATGCGGGCGGGTTCAGCTACCGGGGGGATACCGACGACGAATACCCCGATGCGCTCGAAAGCCTCGAGCCGCACCTAGAGCCCGCGCTTCTGAACGACGACGAGCCGATGCTGCTTGCCGAAAAGCCTGCCGCCCGTCACGGTAAAGATACTGCGGAAACGGCGCGAGAGCAAGGCGAATATCGGACGAACGCTCGTGGCGCAGGGGGCAAGGGGGTAAAAGAAAACCCTCCTTATCTGCATAAGTCGCGTCGCATGCGGAAATTCCTCATCGCGGTCATCGTGCTCTTGGTCGTTCTGCTAGGGGCGCTTGGCTACTTTGCGTTCCAGTTTGTGCAGGAAAGCCAGCTGGTTGCCACGCAGCAGACCCAGCAGCGGAACCAACGTATCGACGAAGCAGACTCCATCAAGCAGGAGGAAATGAAGGATACGCAAGACGAGGCGAAGAGACAGACCACCGTTCCGAATTTGGTGGCGCTTCTGGGCCTTACGCAAGACGAGGCTATAGAGAAGCTGCAGCACGGCGCGACCGCTTCGGCGCTTCGCGAGGTGAACGAGGAAGGCAATCCCATCAAGTCGACCGTCAACGTGGCGCTCACGTCGGAACCGGCAGATACGCGGTCCGGCACGCCGACTGTGTATCTGGGCATGGACGAGGCCGGGCTTATCGTGCAGGCGGGCTATTCGGCTTCCACGACGGTTTTGGGCTATGGAACGCTGAGTTTTTCCGATGCCGTTAAAAACGAGGGTATTGTGGAGAAGACGTTGCGGGAAGCGGGCGTGAACGTGCCGGAGGGCACGGTGCAGCTGCCGACGGACAAGTCGCAGTACTCCACGTACGCTTCCGACGGCACGACGCTCGTCAAGGAGAACTGCTCGTTTTCCGGTGACGTTGACATAGACGGCACGCCGCACGAATGGTCGGCCGTCCTTTCCTATGACTACACCACCGCCAACGCTTCCGGCAATTTGGCCGACACTATCCGCACCATCTACGTGTACGTGAACGCTTGATAGGGTCTGCCCGCTCTGCTCATAGGGTCTGCCTGCTCTTCACAATCGCATAAAGCGCGCGATTCTGTATGCTCTGAGCGAATATGCATACTCGATGGGGCTCATGGGGCTCGTTTCATCTCGTCAACGTTTTCTTGCGCCGAGCACAAAAGCGATTCGGGCTTGTCTCTTGAACGGGGCGAACCTCTTCGCTTTGCGAGGCGTCCTCCTGTGCGCCGGGTTCTCCGCATAATCCTCTGTTGTGCGGAGGATCGTTTTCGATGCTTTCCTTGTCGTACGGAGGCGCTTTTCGCACGAAAAGCCGTAAACCCTTTGCGGCATCCAGCTTGGGCCGCCGAACCCTACGGCGAAATCACTCCCAAACGCACAAAAAGTCGCGAATTGTTGCACTTTTCCCTGAAGTGACAAAGAAAGAAGCCGCCGCTTTGGCTTCTAGAGAAAAGCTAGAGAACAAATGGCTCTCTGATCAGGTGCTGTTCAAAGCTTGCTTCCGCTCCCTTCCTTTATTCTTCTGCTAGGCGCAACAATTCGCGACTTTTTGTGCACGGCAGCCCAATTGCCATCGCCCCAGCGCGCAGCTGACGCCGCAAATGCAACAATTCGCGGCTTTTCGTGCGCCCAAGGTGATTTTGCGGTCGCGTTCGTCGCGTTCGGCGATTTGCGCGGGCTTTTGTTTGCGAAAACGCATGATGGCGCATTTCCGCTCTACGTGCTAGACTGGAAAAGCGAGAAAGATCCAGTGCAGGCGCTCTTCGACTAAGAAGCAGTCCATGCGGAAGTCGGTGCCCTCGTTTTCCCTTACACGCTTGCGGGACTTCCAGACTAAGGGCACGACGAGAAGAGGCGATCATGCTTGTACAGTCGAGCGCGTTTCGGCTGGAACCAGGTTCCCGCTGTGATACCCATGCGCAACTCCAATCGAATTTACAGCGAATTAGGAGAAAGGAAGAGCTGGACTGTCCTCACGCCGGCACTCGGCTGTCGTTGCATTGTGGGGCGGGTCAAAAAGAAAGTCGCGATGTTCGATTTCGCCCCGATTCCAAGCTTCCTCCCCGCGCCAAAATATGTTTTGGATACGAAACTGCTTTACGCATCGCTCGCTCGGTCGACATCGAAGCAATAACAGCGAGGGCAGGAGGGCGCAATCTTCCCCCTGCGCAACCGCCGAAGCGAGAAGAGCTAAAGTTGGCGATTGCCCTTTTGCAGGAAGCCTATCCGACGTTTCAAACTGGCAAGACTGCTCACTTTCTCATTGGCAGCACTTCTCGATGTCGACGTTCGGACGAATACGAGCCGCATGTATGCATGACGACTCTTTCCGGAAAACCCTTTTACCAACTTGCGGAGAATGTCTTTTTCAGCAGTCCGACCTTCGCTTTTGTGCAAATGGCGCCGCTTGAGGACGACCTGATAGCTCTCCTTGAGCTAGGGTATGAGCTGTGTGGCTCTTACCGAACGCGAAAAACGAGTGCATTGCCGGCTTATCAGGTCAACCCGCTCATGTCAGTGCGGGATTTGAACACCTTTGTTTCGCAGAACCCTGCTCTTCGGGGGTCGCGGAAGGCGAGGCGCGTGCTACGCTATCTTGCTGACGGATCGGCCTCCCCTCGCGAGACGAAGCAGGCTCTTCTGTACGGATTACCCGCAATGTACGGAGGATACGGCCTAGGTATTCCAAGCATGAACTTTGAGGTGAAAGCAAGCAACGCCGCCTATGCCATATCCGGCAGGAGGAGTTTTCGCTGCGACCTTTGCTGGCCCAAGGCGAAGATCGATGTAGAATACCAGAGTCGCGAAACGCATGAAGGCGAGGAGAATCGTATAAGGGATTCCCGAAGGGCAAACGCTCTTTCTTCGATGGGGCGGACGGTTGTAAGCGTTACCAATGATGAACTTGATAGCCTTGACGCAACCGATACGATTACCCAGACGATCCGTAGGCTTCTTGGCCTACGCTCTCAGATCCGGATTTCCGATTACCATGCGCGAAAATTAAAACTGAGGAGAAAGCTGGGGCTGCCTACACGTTATGTTTAGAAGCGGGAATAGCTTTTGCCGGCTGGCATACGATGCTCACCAGAACTTCCCGTGCGCTACGCTCGGGGCGTGTGTGCAAAAAATCAACCGCAAAAAATCACCGAAGGGTCTGCGGCATCCAGCTTGGGCCGCCGAACCCTGCGGCGAAATCACTCCCAAACGCACAAAAAGTCGCGAATTGTTGCGCCTGAGAAAAGGATAAAAAGGGATGGTATGTGTTGGTCTCGAGCAACGCCTGATCAGAAAGGCGACGGCTCGTCGATCTGCTCTCGGATCTCATGCGGAAGCTCCCTTTCTTCGTCATTTCAGGGAAAAGTGCAACAATTCGCGACTTTTTGTGCGTTTGAGCCAGCGAAAAAGGATCGCTCGGCATGAGTTGACGCGTGGACGGGTTGGTTTGAGGGCTGGTTGGTTGGGAATGAACTCGGGATCGAGGGGTAGACGAGGTTGAGTGCGACGTTGGCCTAGGGGTGGGGAGCGAGGTCGGGATAAGGCGAAATCGATTGTTTTCCCCTGATGCCCGGCGGTGATCGGGGTTTTGACAAGCCGATTGCCCGGATACGTTTGGCTGTGGTCGGTTGTTCGAGTGCGATCAATTGCGGTTGATTGCTCGGGGGAAAGGATGGAGGAATATGGAGGGGGGGTGATGTTCCCGCTAGGTCCATGGTAGGATGGCTGCGCAGTTGTCCTTAGGGACTTAATCAAGGAGAGTGTATGTCCTACAGCACGCAAGATGATTATCGAGAAACGTCTCGGGCGGAAGTTGTTACCGAGGCTGCGGATTCGGCAGCGCTCGCAGGTTCGGCCTGCGCTGGACAGGCGACGTTTTGCGAAAGCGGCTCAGGCTCGGGCTCAGGATCGGGCTCAGGCTCGAGCACGGGCTCAGGCTCGGGCCCTGCGCGCCGCGCTGTCATCGACGACGAGCAGCTTCGCCGCATGATGAGCGCGGGGCAGCCGAGTCTGCTTGAGCGCAACAAGGGGCGCTTGATCACGCTGGCGCTCATCGCCATCAACGTGATCGTGTTCGCCATCGAGGTCGTCCTTTCGGGCTTTAAGGTGGACGTCTCCACGGAGACGCTTATCGTGATGGGGGCGATGTTTCCGCCGGTCATGCATTCTGCAGCCGACCTGTACCGGTTCGTCACGCCCATGTTCCTGCACATGGATCTTATGCATTTGCTGTTCAACATGGTGGCGCTCTACAGCGTAGGCGAGGTGCTCGAGCGCGTGCTGGGCAAAGGGAACTTCCTGCTTCTGTACTTCATCGGCGGCATCACGGGCAACGCGGCGTCGTATGTGGCGGCCGTGATGTTTTCGGGCGGTATGGCGGTAAGCGCAGGGGCGTCTACGAGCGTGTTCGGACTGTTTCTGGCCGTGGCGCTTCTCGGGCTTCTGCATAAGGGGAACCGGACGTTTTTCGCGCAGTTCAGCAGAGGAATGCTGGGCATCATCGCCGTCAACGTGGTGTACACGCTGCTTGTGCCGGGGGTTTCTGTGAGCGGACACTTGGGCGGTGCTGTAGGCGGTGCTCTTGCCATGTTCATGGTTCCGGCGAAAAACCTGCGCGTGCCTGCCGCTGTGCGCGTGGTGGTTGCCGCTGTGTGGTTGGCCGCGCTTGCGTGGATGCTGGTGAAGTACGGCTTGATCGCGGTTTAGGGCGGTGAGGTTGGCATGGCGGGTGAGACTGGTGCGGCGAGCAGGGCGGGTGCTGCGGGTGAGACTGGTGCGGCGAGCGAGATTGACGATCTTCGGTCGGCTAGTGTGGCTGGTGTGGCTGGTGTGACTAGTGTGGCTGACATGGTGATCTCTGAGGAAGATGCGTTCGGGCACGGGTCGCTGGGAAGGCTTTCCCCTAGCTGGTGGGAGCCTGAGGAGGGCGAGCCCGAACCGGAGCCGTGGCTTGATGCGGAGACGGCGTTTGACCGGTTTACGGAATGGACGCACGCGCGCGGCATCGATCTGTGGCCTCACCAAGAAGAGGCGCTTATGGCACTCATGGTGGGCGACCATGTGATTTTGGGCACGCCTACCGGGTCGGGCAAGTCGCTTGTGGCATTGGGCATGCACTTCATGGCCATGGCCACAGGGCGTCGCTCGTACTACACGGCGCCTATTAAAGCGCTCGTGAGCGAGAAGTTCTTCTATCTGGTGGATGTTTTGGGGCGCGAGAACGTGGGCATGGTCACGGGAGACGCGCATATCAACGCCGAAGCGCCGGTGGTGTGCTGCACGGCCGAGATTCTGGCGAACTTGGCGCTGCGCGAAGGCGAGCGCGCCGACGTGGGCTGCGTTGCTGCGGACGAGTTCCACTTCTACGGCGACGCCGACCGCGGTTGGGCATGGCAGATTCCACTGCTCACGCTGCCGAAGACCCAGTTTCTGCTCATGAGCGCCACGCTGGGCGACGTAAGCGACATCGCGCGCTCGCTTTCTGCGCGCACGGGCGCCGATGTCGATGTGATAGCCGACGCGCCCCGTCCCGTGCCCTTGGCCTACGAATATGTGGAAACGCCTTTGGAGGCCACCGTCGAGTTGGCCTTGCGGAAGGGCGAGGCGCCGCTTTACCTCGTGCATTTCTCACAAGATGCGGCGCTGGCCACAGCGTCTGCGCTTGCCAGTTACGGCGTGACCACCAAAGAGCAGCGCGAGACCATCAAAGACGCCGTGAAGGGAACGCGCTTCACCACGGCGTTCGGAAAAACGCTCAAGCGGTTGCTAACGTGCGGGGTGGGCGTTCATCATGCGGGCATGCTGCCGCGCTATCGCCTGCTGGTGGAAAAGCTTGCACAACAGGGGTTTTTGCCCGTCATCTGCGGAACCGACACGCTGGGCGTTGGCATCAACGTGCCCATCCACACGGTGGTGCTCACGGCGCTGACCAAGTTCGACGGGCACCGCATGCGCAGGCTCAAGGCGCGCGAGTTCCACCAGATAGTGGGTCGTGCGGGACGGTCGGGCTTCGATACCGAGGGCATGGTTTTGGCCGAGGCGCCCGAACACGAGATAGAGAACGCCAAGCTGGTGCAGAAGGCGGGGGGCGATTCCAAGAAGCTGCGTCGTATAAAGAAGAAGAAGCCGCCCGAAGGGTTCGTGACGTGGAACAATCAGACCTTCGAGCGCTTGCGCGACGCGCCGCCCGAAACGCTTAAGCCCCGCATGCGCATCACGCACGCGATCGTTTTGGCCTGCGTGCTGCACGGAGGAGACGCCTACGCTCGCATACGTCGCATCATCGACGAATCGGCGCAGACCGACGAAGAGAAAGCCGCGCTCGTCCAACGCGCCGACGAGATATTCGCTACGCTCATAGCTGCCGGCGTGGTGGAAAAGCGGATGGCGGAAGACTCGGATAGCGTGGAATATGTGACTACGGTGGACTTGCCGGAAGATTTCGCGCTCGATCAGCCGCTTTCTCCCTTCCTTCTGGCGGCGCTCGAGCTGCTCGATACGGAAAGCGAGACCTATGCGCTCGATGTGGTTTCCATGGCAGAGGCCACGTTGGAAAACCCGCGCCAGGTGCTGCGTGCGCAAGAGCGGCAGGCGCGCGACAGGGCTATGGCCGACATGAAGGCCGAGGGCGTGGAATACGAAGATCGCATGGCGCGTCTGGAAGAGGTGACGTATCCCAAGCCGCTCGAAGACTTGCTCGCATCGGCGTTTCTGCGCTACTGCGAAGACGTGCCGTGGGCGCGCGACTTCGAGCTGGCGCCCAAGTCGGTCGTGCGCGACATGGTGGAGACGGCGTCCGACTTCAAAAGCTACATAGGCCGCTACAAGATAGCGCGCAGCGAGGGCACGCTTCTGCGCTACCTGACCGACGCCTACCGCGTGCTCGACCGCACCGTTCCCGCCTCCAAGCGTGACGAGCGGCTGGAAGACATCGTGTCGTGGTTGGGCTTTCTGGTGCGCTCGGTGGATTCCAGCCTGGTGGACGAGTGGGAAAGCGCGGGTTCGTTTGAGGGGGAGGGCGAAGACGCCGCCCCGCCCGATGTCGGTGCGGTGGTGCGCGACAGGCGCGGTATGCGGGTGCTCGTACGCAACGCGCTCTTTTGCCGCGTGCGGCTGGCCGCGCAGGGCAAAGCATCCGAACTGGGGAAGCTTGACGCGGAATGGGGCTTCGGGGAGGCTCGCTGGCGCCGCGCGCTCGATGAGTACCACGAAGCGCACGAGGCTGTTCTCATCGACGCCGATGCGCGCTCTACGGCCTATTTGGCCATCGACGAAACCGACGAGCTGACAGACCATATATGGCATGTGCGTCAGATATTCAGCGATCCCGAAGCCGACCACGACTTCGCCATAGCCGCCGACGTGGACTTGGACGCCACCCAAGAGGAAGGCGAGACTGTCTTCAAGAACTACCGCGCAGGTTTTGTGGAAGAGCTGTAGAGCACAGGTTCGGGGCGTTGCGTCTTCTTTCAAGTTGACGGGCCGGTGACGAAATGATTGGCGTTATGGGTGGAAATGTCGATAGGGGGTCGGTTTCCCTTCCCGAAAGCGTTACTATGAATCTTTCGAGAGTAAACGTTGGAAATGCGCGGTGCACGTGCCGCCCTCGGGCAGGAAAGGCCTCGGCGGGCGGGGCGCTTGGCCTGGGCGCGTGAAGCGGCTGGCTTCGGTGCGGTGATCCGTATCCGTTTTTGCCCGAGGTGCCGGTCGCGTTAGGAAAAGGAGTTGCAACGGGAATGGGAAACGTGTGGCGCGTGTTCAAGCGCGACGTTAGGCGTTTGCTCAAGGTTCCGCCCGCTTTGGTGGTGGTCATAGCCTTGCTCGTCTTGCCGTCGGTGTACACGTGGTACAACGTCATAGGGTTCTGGAATCCTTACGACAACACGGGGAATCTGCGCGTGTGCGTGGTGAATGAGGACGCAGGCGGTTCGAGCGAACTGACAGGCGAGCTTTCCGTAGGCGACATGATAGTCGAAGAGCTGCGCAAAAACACCCAGCTGGGCTGGGTGTTCGAGGATCGCGACACGGCCATGGGAGAGCTTGACGCAGGCCGCGCCTACGCCGTGTTCGTTATACCGAAGGAATTCACGTCCGATCTGCTCACGCTGACCACAGGCGACTTCACGCAGCCAAACATGGAGTACTACGTGAACGAGAAGGCAGGCCCTGTGGCGCCCAAGATTACCGATACGGGCGCCACGACGCTCGACGAGACCATCAACTCCACGTTCGTCTCGACGGTAAGCGATGTCGCCGCCGACGCCATCGACGACGCGATAGGCGATATGCGCGGCAAGACCGATCAAGCCCGCTCGCGCGCCTCGGCAAAGCTGCTTAAGGCAACGCAAACGCTCGACGACGCACGAGAAGCCCTTTCCGACATCGGCGAGACTGTCGAAGCGACCCAAGGGAAGGTATGCGATGCCCGCGCTTCGCTCGACGGTGCGCGCGCCGCCGCCGACACTGCAAGCGATGCGCTTTCTGCCATCGCAACGCTTACGGCTCGAATGCAAATCGACCTGGCGAACTTCACGGGGAAGGCCTCGCCGCAGGTGAGCGAAAGCCTGCTGGCCATTTCGCAGGCATCTTCGAAGGCGAACGAGGCGGCGGGCAAGATAACGGGTGCTGCGGGCGAAGCGCAGGGCAGCATCGGCGCCGCCATTGCGCGCGCGCAGACGGTCGTGGATGAGAACACGGCGGCTATCGCGTCGCTGCGCGCCATAGCCGACGGCATGGCCGAAGACGATCCGCTCAAAAAGCCCGTCGAGGACGCTATCGGCAAACTGGAGAAGCACAACGCCGACGCTCAGGAAGCTCTCGACGACTTGAACGCCGCCAACCAAGAGGCCGAGAACATGACGCAGGCGGTGGGGCAGGCATCAGACGCGCTCAATGCAGCCGTGCAGACGGCGACGGGCACGGCGCAAGCCTATTCGAACAGTCTCTTCGGAACCACTATCCCTGCGGTGACGCAGAGCTTGGCTCAGCTGAGCTCTGCGTCCGCTGCGCTTTCCGTTGCGGTTTCGAACCAGAAGCTGCTCATCGGCCAAACGGGGCTTGTGCTCGATCAGCTGGACTCGGCGCTTTCCACGGCGAAGGACACGCTTGCGCAAACCGACGGCTTGCTGGGAGATCTGGCGTCTGACTTCGAGGAAGTGCAGGCCGACGTGGTGGCGCTTAACGCGTCGGATACGCTTGTGCGGATATTCGGCGAAGACGGTCTTGATGCAGGAAAGATAGCCGATTTCATGGGGTCGCCCACCGAATTGGTGACCGAGCAGCTTTACGAGCTGAACGCCTACGGATCGGCCATGGCTCCGCTGTTTATGAACCTGACGTTTTGGATAGGCGCGTTCATGCTGCTGATCATCATGAAGCAGGAGGTGGATGCCGAAGGCATAAAGAATCTTACCGTCACGCAGCGCTACATGGGACGCTTTTTGCTTCTGGCCTGCATGGCCGTAGGACAAGCCGTTATCTGCTGTGCGGGCGTGCTGCTCATAGGCGTGCAGGCGGAAAACGCACCGGCGTTGTTCCTGGCGTCCGTTGTGTCGTCGCTTGCGTACCTGAGCATCATCTACGCGCTTTCGGTGACGCTGCAGCATATAGGAAAAGGCATCTGCATCATCTTGGTGTTCGCGCAGATTCCCGGCGCTACAGGCCTGTATCCCATCGAGATGACGCCGCCCTTCTTCCAAGCGATTTACCCGTTCTTCCCGTTCACCTACGGCATCAGCGCCATGCGCGAGGCCATTTGCGGATTCTACGGGGCGCACTACCAAAACGCGCTCGGCATGCTCGGTCTCTTTTTCGTGCTGTCCATGGCGTTGGGTGTTCTGGTGCGCCCGCTCATGGCGAACGTGAACCGCATGGTGGCCGACCAGATTCGAGAAAGCGGCCTCTGGAACGGCGAGGACGTGGAGATTCCCTCGCGCCCGTACCGACTCTCCCAGATATTCCGCGCGCTTTCCGGCAAAGAGGAGTACCGCGCGCAGCTCATCTACCGCTACGACCGCTTCAAGCGATGGTATCCGCGCCTTGTTCGCGGTGCGCTGCTCGTGGGGCTGGCGGTTCCTGTGGCCATTACGGTGGTGTTCGCGCTTACGACCACCGAGAAGGTGATTATCCTGACCCTGATGCTTGCGTGGACGGCGTTCGTGTTCGTGTTCTTGGTGGTGGTGGAAAGCCTGCGTTTCAGCATCGAGCGCCAAATGCAGCTCGACGGCATGAGTGTCGAGGGCATTATCGAGATAGGCGCTTCGAGAAACGACATGGCGCATTCGGCAGACGACGAGAACGCGCCGGCGGTGCCGGATTCGCTCGCGGCGCGCGCTGCAGAGCCTACCGCCTCAAACACGGCTGCCTCTTTCGATATTCTTGCGGACGTTGCCGCCCCCGAGGACGTTGTTTCGCTTGCGGGCGTCGAGGCCAGAGCACCCGAGGTCAGAGCCCCCGGCGCGCCCGAGGTCAGAGCCCCCGGCGCGCCCGAGGCCGATGCGCTTTCGGGCAAGGGCTCGAAGGGAGGTGTTCGCCGTGCGTAACATCTGCCGCATTATCCGCAGCGATTTCAAGCGGCTTTTCTCGAACTCCATGAGCGTGATCATAGCCGTAGGGCTGGTGGTCATGCCCTCGATATTCGCTTGGTACAACGTCATGGCCTGCTGGAACGTGTTCGACAACACGGGCAACCTGACGGTGGCGGTGGCGAACACCGACGACGGGTACAAAAGCGATCTTATACCCTTGCGCGTGAACATAGGCGAACAGGTCGTTTCCGCGTTGCGCGCCAACAAGGACATAGACTGGACGTTCACGACCGAAGAGGACGCCGTAGACGGTGCGCGGTCGGGCCGCTACTACGCGGCGGTGGTCATTCCTCCGAGCTTCAGCAAAGACATGCTCACCTTCTATTCCGATGACGTGCAGCACGGTCGTATCGTCTATTACGCGAACGAGAAGAAAAGCGCCATCGCCCCCAAGATTACCGACAAAGGCGCCGATTCGGTTGCCTACCAAGTGAACGAGACGTTCACGCAGACCGTTTCGGAAGTGGCGCTGGGCATGGCGGAGTCGCTTGCCCGTTATGCCGACGATGCGGGGCTGAACACGACCGTCGCCGATCTTTCCGACCATATTCGCCGTCTAGGGGCGCGGGTCGACCAGACGGCATCGGTGCTCGATTTGTACGCTTCGCTTACGAGCGCCTCCCAGTCGTTCATAGGCGATACGGCAGCGCTCATCGATTCCACGCGCAACGAGGTGGGCTCGGTGAGCGGCACGGCTCAGCAAGGTGCGCAGTCGGCATCTTCGCTTGTCGGGACGCTCAAGCAATCGGTGAACGACCTTTCGGCGGCGCTCGATGCGAACGAGCAGGGCTTTCAGAATGTGGAAACGGCGCTTGACAATGTGTTCGGCACCGCGCAGGCAAATGCGGCCGACACCGCAGCGCACATGCGCGAACACGCAGCCGATATGGACGCCCTCGCGACGAAATATCAGGGCATCGCATTACAGCTCGAAGAAGCACGCGACAATGCACCCGAGGCGCTAAAGCCCTCCTTCGACAGCGTGATAAGCCAGATGAACGCCATAGTTCGCCTGACGGAGGGCGCCCGCGACGATCTGAACGTAGCGGCCGACAAGCTCGATGCGGGCGCAAGCGACGTGCAAGCGGAATACGAGGGGGCAAAGCAGCAGGTAAGCGACGCCCGGCAAGGCATCGCCAACCTCAAAAGCGACTACGAAACGAACCTGAAGCCGGGTTTGGATCGGTTGGCCGAAGATGCGGCGACCCTTGCATCCATGCTGAACAGCGGCATGGGAAAGCTCGACGAGGCGGCAGGCGACCTTTCGTCGTCGGCGGGTTCGGCGAGCGAGCTTTTGGGCGGCACGTCGGAAAAGATAAACATGGCGGCGGGCGAGCTGCGCGAAGTGGGAAGCGAGTTCGCCACGCTGGCTGACGACATAGACACCGCTATGGAGACCGGCGACATCGAGCTTCTGCGCAGCGTGCTGTCGGGCGACGTGCAATCGCTGGCGCATGCTCTCGCGGCACCGGTGGGCATAGAGCGCACGGCAGTGTTTCCTGTCGAGAACTTCGGCTCGGCTATGGCCCCTCTCTACACGACGCTTGCGCTTTTCATAGGCGCGCTGCTCATCATGGTGGTGGTGAAGCCTTATATGTCTGCGCGCAAACAGGAGGCCGCGGGCCTTGTGAACGCGAAGCCGCGCCAACTGTTCTTGGGGCGCTTCGGCGTGGTGGCGTTTCTGTCGCTGTGCCAGACCACGATCATGGGGCTGGGCAACATGTTCTTTCTAGGCGTGCAGGTAGTGCACCCGCTGCTGTTCATGGTATGCTTCTGGGCGGCGGGGCTTGTGTTCGCGTTTATCATATACGCGCTCGTGGTTTCGTTCGCCAACCTAGGCAAGGCCATAGCGGTGCTCATGCTTATCATTCAGGTGACGGGTTGCGGAGGGTCGTTCCCCTTGCAGATTCTGCCCGATTTCGTGCAGCGCTTAAGTCCGTGGCTCCCGGCAACGCACGTGGTGAACGCCATGCGCGCCGCTATGTTCGGCGTGTATGGAAACGATTTTTGGGTTTCCGTCGGCTATTTGGCGCTGTTCATTTTGCCGGCGGCGCTTCTGGGCCTGGTGCTGCGCAAGCCGCTTGCCGGCTTCATGCACTGGTACGTTGAGAAGGTGGAATCGACAAAGCTTATCGGCTAGCAGGGCAAAGACCCCGTTTTGCCGCCGCGTCGCTGCGGCCCTGCTTTGCCGATGTGCTGTCTGGCCCCGTTCCTTTCTGTTAAATCCGTTCGTTCGTTGTTACAAAACGGGCGCATGATGCGAATCTGCGGCACAATGGAAGGCGAAACGAAAACGATCGGAACGAGGAATGCGCCGCCGCTCGCACCTGCTGTGCGGCGCCCGCAGCTCGCACCCGCCTACCGCACGGTTCATGTGGCGGGCGTCGCCCGGGCGGCACGACCCGAAGCACGCCAGTATCCCGCCTACCGCACGGTTCATGTGGCGGGCGTCGGGCGGTTCCCGTTCCCGTGCGGTTCCGAAAAAGGCACCCGTCAGACAGGAGGGCTTCATGGCCAAGGTCAACGCGAATTACCGGAAACTCCCCGGCAGCTATCTGTTCTCGGAGATAGCCCGCCGTACGGCGACGTATGCGCAAGAGCATCCCGCCGCGAGGCTCATCAAGATGGGCATCGGCGACGTGACGCGCCCGTTGGCTCCGGCGGTGATTGCAGCCATGCACGCGGCGGTGGACGATATGGCCCATGTTGAGACCTTCCGCGGCTACGGCCCCGAGCAAGGCTACGACTTTCTGCGCAGACCGATAGCGGAAAACGATTTCCGCGCACGCGGCATGAATATAGCCGACGACGAGATATTCGTTTCCGATGGCGCGAAATCGGATTGCGGAAACATCGGCGACATTTTGGACGTGGACAACAAAGTGGCCGTGTGCGACCCGGTGTATCCGGTGTATGTGGACGCGAACGCCATGGCGGGCCGTGCGGGCGACTACGATGCGACTGCCGAGCGGTGGACGAATATCGTCTACATGCCCACCACCGCCGAAAACGGCTTTTGCCCAGCTTTGCCCGAAGAGTCGGTGGACGTGATCTATCTGTGCAGCCCGAACAATCCTACGGGCACGGTGCTTTCCCACGATCAGCTGAAATGCTGGGTCGATTATGCGAACGCGTGCGGTTCCCTTATCATGTTCGACGCCGCTTACGAGCGCTTCATCACCGAGGAGGACGTGCCGCATTCCATCTACGAGGTGGAAGGCGCGAAGACGTGCGCCATCGAGTTCCGCTCGTTTTCCAAGACGGCCGGCTTTACGGGCGCGCGTTGCGGCTACACCGTGGTGCCGAAGGCGCTTGAGCGGCAGGGTCAGAGCCTACACGCTCTGTGGAACCGCCGCCAGTGCACCAAGTTCAACGGCGCGAGCTACATCATCCAGCGCGGCGCCGCCGCCATCTACACCGAAGAGGGCGCGCGTCAGGTGGAAGAGACTCTTGCATACTACCGCGAAAACGCACGCGTGATCAAAGAGGGTCTAGAGGCTGTCGGGCTTACCGTATACGGGGCGGTGAACAGCCCGTATGTTTGGTGCAAGACCCCTGACGGCGCGGGAAGCTGGGAGTTTTTCGACACGCTGCTCACCCGTGCGAGCGTCATCACCACGCCGGGCGCGGGCTTCGGCCCTTCGGGCGAGGGCTATGTGCGCCTGAGCGCATTCGGCGAGCTTGCCGCCACCGAAGAGGGCATGGAGCGCATCAGGAAGCTTCTGGCGTAAAGGTTCGGCTTCCGCCCGAAACGGTGCCCCCCGGATGTTTCACGTGAAACATCCGGGAGGGGGGCTGCTTTGCACCCGGGGCTTTACGGCTTTCCGCTTGCTCGGTTTTCCGCTTGCTCGGCTTGCCGCTTCTCTCGCTGCTCTTCCTCTATTTGGCGGGCGAGTTCGTCCATGCGCTCTTCGGCCTCGCTGCGGATACCGAAGAGCGTGCGGCCGCTTGAGAAGCGCGGTTGTTCTTCGCCCGATGCCTGAAGGCGTAGCTGGTCTTGGATACGTTGCCATCTTTTCTCGAAATCGTCCATGCGCACATGGTAGCAGGGTTGGGGTCTTGCAATATCCGCGTTTCCGCGTTGCCCGCCTGTCTTAGCGTCCTTCGGCGGTGATGAGGTCGATAACGATGCGATCGGGGCGGAATTCGGCTCCCCACACTTCGACGGCAAAGGCGGGAAGTGCAGCCTTTTCGAGGTTTCGCGTTTCTGCGAACACGCGCTGAAAGCGGCTTTCGAAGTCGGGGCCTTCGATGGTGCGCGTGCGATACGTCGCTTCGGGCATGCGGAAAAGGGAAGTTCCCTTCGGCTCGCATTTCGTCCCCGACGGCATCTTCTTCTCCGACGAAGCCGACGTTTCGTCGGCGGCGCTCTCGCTTCCCGCAGCGCCCGTCCTTTCGGCGGCACCCTCTTTCTCGTCGAGCTTCGTCACCTCCACCGCTACGTGCCAGCTTTCGTTTTCGGGAAGCCACAGCATGCCTTGCAGGTAAAGCGGCACGAAGCCGTTTTCGTTTGCCTGGCTGTAAAGCGCGGCGGCTTCCTTCGCGTAGCGGCGTGTGTCGAAACAGCTTGCGTTCCACGAGCTAAGGGCGAGGGTGCGCCCGCCTAAGGTGCGCGCCACCTCATCGCGCACGTGCATGCCTTCCCGATAGCTTTCCATCTGCAGGAGCGTTTTCCTTGCGCGCTTGAGTTTTTCGAGCGCAAGCGCATGCCCGCGTGTAAGAAGCGCCTCCATGTCGAGTGCGCCGCCGTCAAGTTGGTAGTCGGCAAGTTCTTTAAGCGGGATGCCCAGTTCGACGCACGAGGTGATCACGTCGAGTACGGAAGACTGCGCAAGCGAGTAGTAGCGATACCCCGTCTGCGGGTTCACGTACGCAGGCGCGAGCGCGCCGATTCGTTCGTAGTAGCGCAAAGCCTTCACGCTGACGTCCTTGAGCCGTGCCATGGCGCCTATGGAAAGCAGTTCGTTTCCCATAATTTCTCCAATCCTCGAAAGAGCCATTGACTCTCCCCTTAGGGGATAGTTTAAGGTAGTCGGAGCAACAAGGCAAGAGGAAAGAGGATGTGTTGTAGCTATGGCGTATGCACTGTTGGGAATCGCTGTTCTGTTCGAGGTGTTGGGCGATTCCATGATGAAGCTTTCTGACGGATTTCGGCGAAAGGCACCCATCATCGGCGTCGCCGTGGGGTACCTTACAGCGTTCTACCTGATGGGACAGACGATGGAGCATCTGCCGCTCGGGTTCGTGTACGCAACGTGGACTGGGCTGGGCATAGCGCTTACCGCCGTGGTGGGCGCCCTGTTCTGGCGCGAGGGGTTCAACGCGAAAAAGGCGGCGGGGCTCGTTGCCATTATCGTCGGCGTGGTCGTTCTGAAGATGGGGGTGTAGTCGTGGGAGAGTTCGTATCTGCGGAAAAGCGCCCTGGCGGCGAGGAAGATGCGTGTGAAGGCGGGGCTGCAGAGCGGCTCGCGCATGCGGAAAAGCGCCCCGAACGAGGGAAAAGCTCGGGCGAAGGCGGAGCTATGGAGCAGGTGACGCGCTTCTTCGATGCAAAAAACAGGTTCGCGCTGCTTGCGTTCTCCATTGCGTGCGAGGTGTTCGGGGCGACCATGATGAAGCTGGCAGACGGCTTCACCGTGCCGACGTATTCCGTGCTCACGGCGTTGGCCTACATCGTTTCGCTCGGAGTGTTCACGTTCGCGCTCAAGCGCATTCCCTTAGGGCTGGCGTACGGTATCTGGGGCGGCACGGGAACGGCGGCTACAGCCGTTATCGGCGTGGTGTTCTGGAACGAGCCTTTCGGCTGGACCACCTGCTTGGGGATAGCGCTTGTGGCGGGTGGCATCGTGCTGCTCAACAAGGGCGACGAGGAAACGCAGACGAAGCGGGAGGCGAAGCAGGCGGCGTAACAGGCAGCATAACAGGCGGCGTAAGGGGTCGCCCGTGCGGCAAAGCCATATCGTTCGGTTCGGCTTACAACCCAGCCGTGCAAAAGCTTTTGCACTCTGCCTCTGTCGCCCCTCGGTGGAAATGTAAGGAGGCTTCGGGGAGGATACTTTCGGGCGGTGCTGCGGGTGGTATGCTGCCTGAGCAGTATGCCGCCTGATGCGAAAGGAGACCTCTATGGAATTCACTCTTGGTTTGGCTCAGTGCCGCTATCCGAAGGGCTATGCATGGGAAGACGCCGCCGAGCTTGTCGAGCGGTGGTGCGCGCGGGCGCGTGATGCGCAGGTTGACCTGCTCGTGTTCCCCGAATCGCTCATGACGCGCTACAGCAGGAAGCACCATGCGTTTTTGGAGGCGCCCCAAACGCTCGATGGGCCGTTCTGCTGCAGCGTCGATGCGCTTGCGGTGCGTTACGGTATGTGGATAGCGTACACGTTGAACGAGGTGAACTCTCAAGGGGAAGACGGCGGCGGGGCGGCAACGCGCGAGGGAAAGCCGTTCAACACGGCGGTTCTCGTGGACGGCAAGGGCGTCCGTCGCGGTTCGTACCGCAAAGCGCATCTGTTCGACAGCAGATTCACGCAGGAATCGAGCCGCATGGCTCCAGGGGATGGGTTGTTCGAGCCCGTGAGCACGCCTTTCGGCACAATCGGTCTTGCCATATGCTACGACCTGCGCTTTCCCGAGGTTGCACGCTACGAGGCGCTGCGCGGCTGCGATCTTTTCGTGCTGCCCGCCGCGTGGGTAGAGGGAGACGGCCCGAGGAAGGCGGAGCAGTGGAAGACCCTTCTGGCGGCGCGCGCCATAGAGAACCAGATGTTCGTGGCCGGGGCGACCCTTGCCGGAGAGGGGTTCATAGGGCAAAGCTGCGTGTTCGGCCCGGACGGCTCTCTGCTCGCGGGCGCGGGGCGCGACGAAGAGCTTGTGGTGGCGCGCATCGACACGAGCAGCCTTGCCGCGCTACGCGCCGCCACCCCGGTTTTCTCCCATCGCCGCCCCGCGTTGTATAGCTGAATATAGCCGAGATCGGCGAAGCGTTGCGATGCGGCTTGCTTACTTGCCGCTTTCGCTTGTCTTTCCCGTGGCGTGGTTGGCGGCTGCACGGGCGGAGTTGATGTTGTTCGCGTTGCATGTGCCGCCTACGTTTATGGTGTAGATGTTGCGGTAGAGCATGCAGCCGTCGGTGCCGACGGCGTACAGGCCGGAAATGGGTTCCTTCTTCTCGTCGAGAGCCTGTCCGAAGCGGTTCGTTTCGACGCCGCCTATGCCCACCAGCAACTCTTGAGTGAGTTTTCCCACGTAAAATGGCGCTTTTTCGATGGGTTTAAGATAGACGTTCGCCTTTCCGAAATCGGTGTCGGTGCCAGAGGACACAAGCTTGTTGTACTGTTCCACCGTGGCGGCGAGCGTGTCTGCGTCAAGGCCGATGGCGCTGGCAGCTTCGGCTATCGTGTCTGCTTTCGCAAGCGCTTCGTCGGTCGAGGAATCCACGGTGGCAAGCTCGTCGGGCGCCTCGGCAAGCCAGTCCTCCAAAATGGCGCGGTCGAACACGGTGTAGATTTGCCGCTGCGTCATGGCGGGAACGCTTTGCAGCTCGAAGTTGTTTATGGCGAAGTCCTCGTTGACAAAACGCTCAGCGTTCTCGTTCACGAACAGGCAGGTGCCGCCGCCGCCCGCGTTCCAGATGAACGTGCTTTTGTAGGGGAAGTCGCCTATGGTGTTCGTGCTGTTGAAGGTCGAGCTGGAAACGAAGTTGCGCGCGCCTACCGCAGACGCCATGGTGATGCCGTCGCCGTCGTGCCCGTCTGTGCCTCCGTAGCGGATATTGTCGTAGATGAAGCCGCGTTGGGCCACATAGTCTTTGTTTTGCGCCCAGCCGCCCGTCGCTAGGATAACGCTCTTCGCGTTGATCTGCAGCGTTCCCCGCTCCGCGCTTTTCGCGTATGCGCCTGTAATGGAGCCGTCTCCGGCTTGGATGAGGCTTATGGCGGGTGCTTCGAACAGCATTTCCACGCCCAGCTCGGTCGCCTTGTCGGTCATGTGGGGAATGTAGCCTTTGCTGGCCACGTTGCCGTCGAACCAATGGAAGTCGGGGTAGGCGGAATTCCCGTAGTAGTCATCCACCAGCCCCGAGAACTCCACGCCCTGCTCGATGAGCCAGTCGATGTTGTCTCCCGAGTTGTGCACGAGGTCGATCCACAGGCTTCCGTCGGCGGCCCATTGCGAGGCCTCCAGCTCGCCGCGCACGATTTCCGCCGGGTCTATCTGTATGCCTTGGGCCACTTCCAGGCTTGATCCCACGGCGAAGATGCCTTCGACGCCGATGCCGTTACCGCCTGTGGCGTTCGTCTTCTCGATGCCTACGACCTTCGCTCCGTTGAGCGCCGCCTGCACGCATGCGGCCAGCCCCGACATTCCCAGACCTACGACCAGCACGTCCGCTTCGAGCGTATCTGCTATGTCGGTTGGCGCCATGGTGGCGTCGGGGTGGGTTTGCTTATCTTCCTGCGCGGTGGGGTTTGCGTCGGGCTTCGGGGCGCATCCTGCAAGGTATGTTCCGGTTGCCGCCAGCCCGCATGCCGCCGCAAGGCCGAAAAACATTCGGCGGGAAACCTTCGCATTCGCCGAGTGGTCAGGGTTCGAT
>JAEYEL010000015.1 GCA_023403475.1 Actinomycetes bacterium | reverse complement strand
CCGGGCATCGATATGCTGAAGCTGATTTCCGTCGTGCTCGAAGAGCCTATTTCCCATTTGCTTGAGATGCCAGAGCACTACTGTGAAAGCTGCGGCATGCTGCTTGAGCCTTCCCAATACGGCACCCAAGCGGATGGTTCGAAGACAGATCTCTTCTGCAAATGGTGCTATGACAAGGGAGAATACACTTACGAGACCACCATGGAAGCTATGATAGAAGACTGCGCCCCGCGGCTTTCGGAAAACACCGGCATGACGCTTGACGAGGCCGTGTCGCTTATGGGCGCCGTTTTGCCCCAGCTTGAGCGTTGGAAGGTGAGAATCGCGTAACCTGCTTTCCCGTCGTGCATGGATTTGATGGGCGGAGAATTCTGCGAAAGGCCGTGGATCAGGAAGCAGGAAGCGGAAAGAAGGCAAGGCGAACCACGTAAGGCGGGGCAGGTTTTGAGGCAGATCCGGGCGCGCTGGAGCCCGTTTCGCATCGTTCGCGCTTTGTTGTCGAGGCGTTCCCTCTTCGGCATCAAGGCGCGTAACTGTTTCGCTAGCATGGTTGGTGAACTGCCCTGCGGCGTGCTGCACTTGGAATTCGCAGGGCAGGATGTCTCTCGAAAGGAGCAGAAGCCATGGCCTACGGAATAGTGACCGCCGGTTATGTTCTCGCGCGTTTGGAAACCATGCCTATTGTGGATGTTCGCCCTGCGCCCTATTACGAGGAAAGTCGCATTCCCCATGCGCTTTCCGTGCCGATGCTGGCGGTGAAGGAGTTGGGCGGCGATGTGGCGGCGGAAATGGCGCGCCGCGTACGTGAGCTTGGCATACGAGAAACGGACGACGCTATCGTGTACTGCATGAACGGCGGCCTGGCGCGCGAAGCATGCGGGCTTCTTGAGTCGCAGGGATACGCGCATCTGCACTGCTACGAAGGCAGCTGGGTCGACTGGGTTTCCGACCCAACGCGTCCGGTGGAGCGCTCGTTTGTCTGATCCCTAATTCCTATTTTCCTACGTTTTCCGCAATACGGGGGACAATGTTTTCTGCGCTCGGTGGCTTTCGCTTTGCGCAGCGTATCATGTGCGCAGGGGTCCTTGGTTGTTGCGGCGGGCGCACGCCCGTTGCTCGGAGAGCGGAGAGAGGAGAGTTGGAATGGCCGATTTGGGTTCCTTGAGCGAAGTGATGGTGGACGCCATTCTTGACGAGGGCTTTGAGCTGGAAGAAATAGAGATGCTCGCTGATTTGCGCGGTATTTTCGATCCCAAAGTGGAAGGGTCTTATACCGAGAGCGTGTTCAAAACGGCAGATGGGGAATACTTCAAGTGCGGCGAAGGCCAAACGGGGTCTCCTTACGAAAGCCGCATGGGCCTTTTGCGCCGCGCAGGTGCGCGCATCTTCGATATCACGCAAGAAGAAGCGGAAGCTTGGCTTGCGAGCGATGATATGAGCATTTACCCGGTGCATTAGTTCTGTCTGATGTGCGCTCGGCTCATGTCTGCCGAACGTTGGTATGCGCTAGCGCTTGCCGGCGTAGGCATCGGAAGTAGATCTGCCTTTCGTAAAGTGATCATCTCTTGGCGTTGGTTGCTGGGAGATGGTTGCTTTTTTCAGGTTGGTGAACACTTCCAGAATCTCGGGCGAGCCGAAGCAACGGTTCCGCTGCCCTTTCCCCATGGGCACGAGAATCTGGGCGCTTTGCATCGCGGTAATGGCGTCGTTGCAGGCCGAGAAGCTTTTCCCGGTAAGGGCCATGGCGGAGGCGACGGTAATGATGGGCCATCCGGGAAGCTCGTCGAGAAGAATTCCCAGCGCGGTGCCCCGTCTGGTGTTTTTCACGCGAGCATGCCAGCTTCGCTCGATGCGGTCTATTTCCCGCCAAAGGAATCGCGTCACGGAAACCGACTGCTCTATGCATGCCGCGCAGTGAAGAACCCAGTTGTTCAGTGCCTGCGCTGCCACTTTTTCGGTATAGCAAACGCCCGTCCGATAAGGGAAAAGCAACTCGGCGTGCTCTTGGGCATCGGCAGCGGGAACAAGGGCTATGGGCGGAATCAGGTGCTGGGAGAACTTTCTTTTCCGCAGGATGATATGCACGAGCGCGCGCCCCGTGCGATCCATGCCGCTTTTGAACGGCATAATGGCCTCAAGCTGGAAGTGGGCGATTGCGGCTTGGGTAACGGGAGATTGCTGGATGGAGTTGCAATACAACATGAGGTCGTCTATAAGCGGAGGAATCGCATAGGGTTCGGGCGGTACGTATATCGATACGTCGCTGCCGGTGAAGCTGAAACGAGGCCGGAATGGCTTTGACCGGAAATGGACGGACGAATCTTCCCCCTCTTCCCGCATGAGCCGTCTGTGCGCTTCGAGTAGAATTTCCTTGCTGAACGTGAAGTTCTTGCCAATATGCTCCGACTCTTTCAGCGCATCCTCGTAGCGCAAGGCTGCGCTGGCGGCTTTGCGCTCATCGTCCGCAAAGATTCCGGCAAGGTTCGCCTTGGAAAGGTATCCGTCCTCTTGTGCGATGCGATGCGCTCTCAGAAGCATCATGGTTTCGAGGCTGGGGCAGACTCCGTCTACGGAAATGGTTGCAATGGACTCCAAGCAAACAAGCGCGCTTCTCAGCGCACTTGCCCAAGGGTAGCGGACGCTCTGCTCGTCGATGCGTGCCCATGCTATCTCCGCATCGCTCATTCTTCCGACAACGGCGTTGTCGAAAACGAATATCTTGTTCACGATGGAGCGTGGGGTGTAAATAACCCCGCTGTCTTTGAGGTCGGTTCGCGAAAACGCCTCGACTGAACCTTCGTAAAACATAGCTTACCCCCCAAAAAAGACGACCCGGCTCGCCCTGTTCGCCCTGCTCTCGTCTTGTCCGTCCCTGTTCGGCCCGTCGACGGAAAGGACGGAAAGAATGGAAAGGGCGGAAGTGGCCTGTGCCAAAAGGCGGAAAGGACGCGCCGGGTCGTTTAGGAGACTTCGGAAGTGGGTTTCTCCTAGCGGTTTCTCCTAAACGACCGTGTGGTTCTACGATGCCGTTGCGATGCCTCCATGCTGCCTTGCTCCAGCATGGCTCTACGATGCCGTTCTACAATGCCGCTATGTTATCTTGCACTACCTCGAAACGCTCGAAGTTCGGACCGCGGAAGAACATGATCTTCAGCTGGGCGCCCGCATCGCCGTATGTGACGAAGGTGGCCGCATCTTGCGGGCCAAGAGGCCGGTCGAACTCCAAAGGCGGGTCAAGCGGGCCTGCCTCGATGGCGATGCCCTTCTTTCGCAGCAGCGCCGCGAATTCCTCGATGTCGTCTGTGCGCAGCGCAATATGGTTCGGCGTTTCCCCTGCGGCGGCAATGACGCTTTTGTCCTCTTGCTCTAACAGCTCGAACACGGCATCGACCCCCGCTTTGATCCAAGCCATCTTCAAAGGCTTGTCGCCTTCCATGGCGTTGGCCTTGAAAAGCAGCCTGAATCCAATCGACTCATAGAATCGAATCGACTCCTCCAAATCGCTGCAGTAGATACCTCCATGGTGCACGCCCGTTATCACAGTATTCCCCCTAACCTGGTCGACGGAGCCCTTGCAAGCAAGAATACCAGCTTGCTGAAGGGCATGTCCAATCCGCCAGACGCATTTCATCCCTTTAATTGCGGAAACCTCAACCTCTCCGCAATTAATCAGGCGCACCTTCCCGGCAATTGCGGAAGCCGTGAGACCTCGGCAATACACGGCTTCAATCGGTTTTTCTGCCCGAAAAGGACTCGCCGAGCGCAGTAAGGTAGAAAAGGCGGAAGCCGCAAACCGCCGTTTTTCATTTAGGGGCCCTCAAAACGAGCGAACGCGGCATCCGGACAAGCGTCAAAGCAGTTTGAGGAGAGGAGTTTGAGTTGAGCGAAGAAAGCAGAAGCAAGGTCGTTGAGGCTCTAGGCGAGAGGCACGAATGCGACCGCTATGTTTACACCACGTGCGTGAACAACGGCTGCTGGGATGCGAGCTGCGTTTTGAAATGCGGCGTCAAAGACAACAAGATCGTATCCATTGAAGCCGACGACACCATCAACAAGAACGCAGGCCGCGAAGAACTTGACGAAGAAGCCATTAAGACCGGCATGATCCAGCTGCGCGCATGTCCTATGGGGCACGCATGGCGCAAAGAGCTCGACACCCCCACCCGCTTGCTCCATCCCATGAAGCGCGTGGGCGGCAGGGGTGCCGGCAACGGTCATTTCGAGCCGATAAGCTGGGAAGAAGCTCTCGACACTATCGCTGAGAAAATGCGCGAGGTGTCCGAAAAGTACGGTGAGGCATCCATAGCCTACTGCCAGTATTCGGCGTTTGAGCGCAGCGACCTTCCGCTTGCCCCGTGGATCAAAGGAGCGCTGGCAACATGGGGCGACCATTCCACATCCGGGCAGCATGCCGGCGAGGAGTTCCATGCCGGCGTCGATCTGGTCGATGTCATGTTCAAGGGCAAGTCGGTTTCGTTCCCCGGTTTCGAGGCGCCCGACTTGCTGAATTCCGATCTTATTATCCTGTGGGGCTTCGACCCGCTTGTCGGCTGGTTCGGCACCGTGCCCTATTACATGAAGCTGGCGCAGGAGCGCGGCTGCAAGGTCATCTGCATCGAGCCGCGCTACACGGTTTCCGCAGAGGTTCTGGCCGACCAGTGGATTCCCATTCGTCCCGGTACCGACATGGCGTTGCAGCTGGCCATCGCCTATGTTCTCTACACTGAAGATTTGTACGACCACGAATTCGTCGAGAAGTTTGTCGAGCCTGTGGGCTTCGAAACATGGCGCCAATATGTGACCGGCGAAATTGACGGCGAGCCGAAAACGCCCGAATGGGCAGCGCCCATCACGTCGGTGCCGGCAGAAACCACGTACGAGCTTGCGCGTCTGTACGGCAACTCTAAGGCCGTTCACCTGCAGGCGCATTATTCCATTGCAAAGCGCAACTTGGGTGATTACGCAGGTGCGGGCGCTATGCTCCTTCAGGCCATGACGGGCAACATCGCAAAGCCCGGTGGCTGCGAGTCCGGATGCTGCCTGTGCACGTTGCCGCACGTCAACCCGCCTGCGGTTGACTGGGGTCGCGCGCCGGCCGATTTCTTCCCGCCTACGGTGTGCAACAACAACAAGATCACCGAGGCAATTTACTGCCGGCCCCTTCTTGATGCGGGCGAGATGACGGAAGAAGAGTACCGCAGCCGCATCGGCAACCCGCCGGGAGCTCCTTTGCCCAACATTCACATGCTCATCATGGACAACAACTACGCCAACAATCAGCACAACGTGAACAAGCGCATGCGCGGCTATGCGTCCATGGACTTCTCGTGGGGCTGGCAGTGGCACGAGGGCCAGCCTTCCGCCGAGTTCCTTGACATCGTGCTTCCCGCGCCCATTCACCAGTTCGAGACCATGGACACCTACTTCTTCGGCCAAGAGCGCATGTTCTTAGGCCCATCCGGTTTCCGCAACTACTTCCTGTTCTGCGACGTTGCCATCGACCCGCCCGGGGAAGTTCGCCCGAAGGAATGGGTGTGGATGCAAATCGCGAAGCGTTTGGGCATCGGCGAAAAGTACAGCTCGCGTCTGTGTGAAATCGACGACCCGAAGGAATGGACTCAGGCGGTGCGCGGCCTGTACCAGGAAGCTTACGAGGGCTGGTATGCCCGGAACAAGCGCCGCTATGCCAAGATGGGCGTCGAGCTGAAGCCGTGGGAGGAATTTTTGGAGAAGCCCATCGTGCACGTTCCCATGGACGAGCCGTTCTATCCGTTCAAGAACGTTATCGAAGCCGGGGAAAGTCCGTTCATCACGCCGTCTGGCAAGTTCGAATTCGACTCCAACTACGTAAAGGAATGGAATCTTCCCGAATCGAAGTATCGTGGCCACTACAATTCTTACCCGGTGTGGCAGCCCGATTACCAGGATGTGCCGTCCAACGACAGCTACTATCATCCGAAGACCGGCGAATTCCCGCTTTCCTTGGTCACGCCCGTTACCAGCTATCGCCAGCATTCCGCCAACGACCTGAACCCGTGGCTGCGCGGCGACTGCTACAAGCATGCGATCTGGATCAACCCGGCCGACGCTTTGGCTCGCGGCATTTCCGATGGCGATATGTGCGACGTGTACAACGAATACGGAGAGGTTCACATTCCCGCATTCGTTACATCCCGCACCGTTCCGGGCACCGTCTCCATTCACCATGGGTCTTGGTATAGGCCTAACGACACGAAGACCAATCTCATGCCCTTCGGCATCGACGAAGGCGGAAACTGCAACCTTCTTATTGGCGACACGCACCTGCCACACATTGTCGGCGCACTTCTCACCGCCGGTCTTGTTCAGGTCAAGAAACTTGGAGGCGAATAGAATATGACTCAGTACGGTTTCTACTTCGATCAGACCCGTTGCTATGGCTGCCAAGCCTGCAGCGTTGCCTGCAAAGACTGGAACAACCTTGATCCCGGTCCCGAAAAGTGGATGGGCGTCTACGAATGGGAAAAGGGCACCTTCCCGGAGATTCAGTTGTTCGAGCTGGCGTTTAACTGCGGTCACTGCGAAGCTGCCGCGTGCATTTCCGCATGTGCGCACGGTGCTATTTTCAAGGAAGACAAGTACGGCGCCGTGTTGGTCGATCCCGACAAATGCCAAGGCGACCGTAATTGCTGGGACGCATGCCCCTACGGCACGCCGCGCTTTGCAAGCGACGACCCGCACGAGAAGATGACCAAGTGCACCATGTGCATCGACCGTCTGGAAAAGGGTGACATCCCGGAATGCGTTGCCTCGTGTCCCATGCGCGCTTTGGATTTCGGGCCTCTTGAAGAGCTTAAGGCGAAGTACGGCGCCTGCCAGCAGCTTGAGGACATGCCCGCTCCCACCACCAAGCCGGCATGGGTCGCCAAGGCGCGCCAGCCCAAAAAGCAGCTGGTTCCCTTCAATGCAGAAGAGGCCATAGAGCTTTCCAAGCTGCGCGGCGAATACAAGCCCATCTTCACCGACAGCGAAGATCTGCGGCCTGTGGAAGGTGTCATCAGGCGTAACAAGCTTAACATGAGAAACGCTACGGTTGCCGAGGTTATGGCGAACACCACCAACAACCAGGGCTAGGCTTATCCGCCCTACGGGGCCCGTTTCGCGGCGGGCCCCTTTTGTGGCGGGCTTCGCTTTGCGGCGGATTTTGCCTCGCGGAGAGCTTCGTTTTTCGGCGGGTCTCGTTTTCCGAAAGGCGTCGTTTTGCGGCGGGCCCCGATTCTGCCGAATCTGAATGCCCGCTGTTCGCATCGGAGGGTTTCACGCAAGTCTTCAGGCATGTGCTACGTTTAAGGAAGGGGAATTCATGGAAGCTAACAAAGATCAGTACAAGAGCTGGCCGCTTATTGCTGTAACGATGCTCCTGTTTGGAACGGCAATTGCCACCACCCAGTACAAAGTGCCCGTTATCATGGGCGACCTTATGGCTCAGTACAGCATGGATGCATCGACGGCATCGTGGCTGATGTCCATCTTCACGTTCGTGGGCATCGTGCTCGCCATTCCGACAGGCGCGCTCGCCAAGAAAGTCGGGCCGAAAAACGTGCTTTTGGCAGCGGCGCTCATTTCCTTGATAGGCGCCGTTCTCGGCATGTTCGCAGCCGACAGCATCACCCTTATCGTGTCGCGCGGCATAGAGGGCGTTGCCTTCATCTTCGTGACCATCTGCGGCCCTCTTTGCGTGCAGAAGTACGTTTCGCCCGACAAGATTGGGTCGGCAACGGGCATTTGGGCGCTTTGGGTGTGCCTGGGGTCGGTTATCGGCGGCGTTGCCACCGCAAGCGTTTTCGGTGCCTTCGGCTTTGCCGGAACGTGGATTTTCTACGGTGTGATTCCCATCATTCTGGCGTTTCTGGTGTTCTTCGTGGTCAGGTTGAAGAATGCTCCCGCGCCTGCCGAAGAGGCTGTTGCGGAAGAGAAAGTGCGCTACGCGGAACTGTTCAAACCTAACACGCTGCTGTTCTTCGTGGGCTTCCTCTGCTACAACATGACGCTTCTTTCTGTGCTGGCGTTTTCTCCCACGTGGTTGCAGTCCCAGGGCATGGACGCCACGCTTTCGGGCTTCGTGAGCACGCTTCCCATGCTGCTCGCTGTTGTGTCCTCCACGACTTTCGGCATACTTTCTGACAAGATAGGTCGCTGCAAGCCCCTCTACATCATTGCGAGCTTGGCCATGGGTCCGTGCGCCTTCCTGCTGTTGACCAGCACGGGAGTAGGCGTTTGGGCAGGCGCTATCATCATGGGTCTTATTGGCTTGGGCGGCCCGGTCATGTGCCTTACGTCCTATATCGACGTTTTGGGAAAGCCGCAGCTTATGAGCATAGGCATGGGCTTTTTGATGCTCGTCCAGTCGCTGGGTCAGTTCCTTGGCAGCTTCGTTCCGCCCATGTTCCTTGGGCCTGCGGGCGATCAGTGGATGACGTTGGGCATTGCCATGTGCGTCGTCGGCTTCATCGGAACGGGCGCGGTTGCGCTGTGCCGTTTCAAGTAGGCTTTTCGAGTTGGTGGCGAAGGGTCAAGGCTGAATGCGGTTAGAGGAAGGGGTTTCCCATGTGTTTTAGACCGGCGGGCGCTTCCGTTGAGCTGAAGTGTCCCAAATGCGGTGCGTTCGTTGAGCCTGACGACGACGAGTGTTACGAATGCGGCGAGCCATTAGACTTCGGAGCTTTTCCCGGAATGCCGGGTGTTCCGGGCACACCTGGTGTTCCGGGCGCTCCGGCGGCTCCGGGTGCGCCGGGTGTGCCTAGTGCGTCGGGCATGCCTGCGGCACCTGCAGCGCCGGGCGCGTCGGGAACTTCGGGCGCACCGGGAGCGGCGAAGGCGCCCGCAGCTCCAAAAGTTCCGTGAGCGGCGAAGGCGCCCGCAGATCCAAAAGCTCCGTGAGCGGCGAAGGCGCCTGCAGATCCAAAAGCTCCAAAAGCTCTGTGAGCTTAGTTCGGCATTGCGCGCCCCGAGCTGACTGAGCGCACATCAACAAATCGAGTGTTTCCCCAAGCCCGGCATTCCGTAATTTCGGAGTGCCGGGCTTGCTGCTTGCTGCTTGCTGACTGCTGCTTGCTGGTCGACGCTGCGCCGTCTCGCCGACGAAGGCGTTCTTTATTAGGTTGGGTATGTTGCAGTTCGTCTTCGATCTTGCCTTTTTGGGCGGGTTCCAAAGCGGTTTCCTAGGGTGGATCTCTCTCTCGGATGCAACCCGGATGCAGTTTTTGTTCCGCAGAAAATATTTTCGTTGTGCTGCACCATCATCTTGTGTATTATGGGCATAATTTATGCAGGATGTAGGGTAGTGCTGCGCATAAAACGGCTGCGCTCTCGCCCGCCGTGAGCGAGACGTTTCTCATCAATGGGGTTCGCAAAGGAGTTGCCATGGGCGACGTTGTTTGGCAAAAGGGAAAAGACTATCGCGAAATAATCTATGAAACAGCCGACGGCATCGCAAAAATCACCATCAACAGACCCGAGCGCCGAAATGCCTTCACCCCGCTCACTGTCAACGAGCTTTACGACGCGTTCACAGTCGCGCGCGACGACGTCTCCGTTGGCGTCATCATCTTGACCGGCATGAATCATGGCGGGCGCCACGAAGACGAGGCGTTCTGCAGCGGCGGCGACCAGAAGATTCGCGGCAACGGCGGTTATGTGGGCGAGGATTCCATTCCGCGGCTGAACGTGCTCGATCTGCAGAGGCTCATTCGCGTGGTTCCCAAGCCGGTCATCGCCATGGTGAACGGTTACGCCATAGGCGGCGGGCATGTGCTGCATATCGTGTGCGATCTGTCCATTGCGGCGGAAACGGCCGCCTTCGGACAGACAGGGCCTAAGGTGGGCAGCTTCGACGCCGGTTACGGGGCGGGTTATTTGGCTGCCATTGTAGGTCAGAAGAAAGCGCGCGAGATATGGTATCTGTGCCGTCAGTACACAGCGACCGAAGCGCTTGAGATGGGTCTGGTCAACAAGGTTGTTCCCTTCGAGCGGCTGGAAGAGGAATGCGTTGCGTGGGCGCGTGAGATGATGCAGTTTTCCCCTACGGCGCTGCGCTTCATGAAGGCTGCCTTCAACGCCTCAACCGATGGGTTGGCGGGTCTTCAGCAGCTGGCGGGCGACGCGACGCTTCTGTACTACACAACCGACGAAGCGAAGGAAGGGCGCGATGCCTTCAAAGAAAAGCGTGCGCCCGACTTCTCGAAGTTTCCCAAGTTCCCGTAAAGGCGCTATCTGCGGGGGTTTGGTGCGCACGGCATACCGGACAACGCGGGTTGGCGAGCGCAAGGCCGGCAAGGCTGGCAGATCGGGCAGGTGCAAGCCCTGCCGCGCGCCGAAGGTTTTGTGGCGGTTCGGCATACGTGGGGAAGCGAAGCGGCGAAGGAGTTCCTTGGGTTTTTCATAGGCTCTTACGAGCGTGAGCAATTGCAAGCGTGAGCAAGATAGCAGGGATGTGCATGATCGGCGTGTTTGAAAGCATAGTGCGCATGAGCCCGGGTCGGGTGTGCTTCACGTTTGTCGATGAGACCGGAAGAGTGGAGCGTTACACGTTTCGGCAGGCGCGCCTGATAGCCGCCGGCATGGCGCGCAGGTTGCAGAATGCAGGCGTGCGTCACGGCGACTGCGTGCTTGTCGATTTGCCGAACTGTCCCGAATTCGTCTTTCTTGTACTGGCTGCGGCCTACGGGGCGTTCGCGCTCGTTCCCGTGAACAACAGGCTTACGGCGGCGGAGAAGCAGGCGCGTCGGCTTGATTTGGAAAGAAGTCTCCGTTCTCGACCTCTGTATCGCATTGACGAGGATCAGGCGAAAAGTCTGCTTGCGCATGTGAAAGCAGATTTGGAAGGGCGTGGCTTTTGCGAAAACCCTCCTTTGCGCAACGGGGGCTCTGCGCGCAATGCCGATGCGGCGCGCGGCGCAGGTGCACAACGAAATGCCGATGCGGTGCGCGGCGCGGGTGCGCAGCGCAATGTGAAACCGTGGGGGTTTCCCCTGCTTGCGCAGCAGCGTGGCGGTGATTCGCCCACGCAGGGATACCGCCGTGGGCGGGTTATCATGGGGGCGCAACAGGATGCCGAAGAGGAGGCCATTCACTTTGCGGAGCGGCAAGCCCACTTGTTCGATGCCGACGAGCGTGCGCTTGTTATGTTCACGTCGGGAACGACGGGCAAGCCGAAGGCTGTTCCCCTTACGTGGCGCCATCTGCTGGGGTCGGCACGCGCGTCCAACGAATCGTTTGGCGAGCTGAACGAAGACCTTTGGCAGGCGGCGCTTCCCCTGTACCATATCGGCGGCATGCAGATTGTTGTTCGAAGCATTCTGAATCGCAGCTCCTTCGTTCTGTATCGAAAGTTCGACGCGCGGCGCGTGCTTGACGACGCACGTCTTTTGGGCGTGACGCATATCTCCGTGGTTGACAAGATGCTGCAAGACTTGCTTGCTGCAGACGATCGCGGTGTTTTGTCGCAGTATCGTTGCATTCTGCTTGGCGGGGGCGCTCTGAACAGGAAGACGCTGGCTTCGGCGCTGCGTGCCGATGCGCGCGTGTATGCCAGCTACGGCATGACCGAAACATCCAGCAACGTGGCGCATACGCTGGTCACGCGCCGGTTCGACGGAGGCTTACAGCTTGTGCAGGGATATGCGGCGCGCATTGTCGATGCCGATGCGGAAGGCTACGGACGACTCGCCGTGCGCGGCCCCGGCGTATTCCAGGGTTACGTGAACGCACGGGCGGCCTTCACAGTTGACGGCTTCTTTCTCACGGGCGATACGGCGGCGCTGCGTGCAGGCAAGCTCTACGTGAAGGAGCGCACGGACGACATGTTCGTGTCAGGCGGGGAAAACGTGTACCCGGCAGAAATTGCCGACAGGCTTCTGCGCGTTTCTGGCGTTGCCGATGCCTTTGTGTTCGGCGTGCCCGATGCGAAGTGGGGGCGTCGCCCGGTGGCGTTCATCGAGCGAGCGCACGGGCAGGCTCAGCAGCATCCCCTCGCGTTTTCCGCTTCAGTGTATGCGCAGCTTGCCCCGCGCTTGTCGAAATTGTACATGCCACGTTACTTTTTCGCCGTTGATGAGCTGCCGCGCACGGGTGTGGGGAAGGTGGACAGGGCTGCGGTGGAGTGCTTGTACGAGAACCGTCTGGAAATCAAGCGCATCACGCTCTACTTGCTGCGCATTCCGTTCAAGGCTCCCTTCAAAACGGCGAAGATGACGCTCACGCACCGCGAATCGCTACTTGTGGAGGTTGTCGATCACGCGGGACGCACGGGTCTTGGCGAATGCGTGGCGTTTGCCACGAACTGGTATCTTCCAGAAACCATCGGCGAAGACATAACGGCGTTGCAGCAGGTCATTGCACCGAAAGTACTTTCCGAAGCATATCTGCACCCGCGTGAGGCGGCTGCGTCGCTGGCGGCGCTGCCCGATGCGGTGGCGTTTCCCTTGGCGTGCGGGGCTTTTGAGCCTGCCTTGTGGGACTTGTACGGCAAGATAGTGGGAAAGCCCGTTTGGCAGCTCATTGCGGAAGAGGCGCAGCGCCTAGGCGCGGTGAATGAGAAGAATGCCGAAGCATATGCGCTGCTGCAGAAAAAGATGGACGCAGCCAAGGGGAACGCGGCGGCTTTCTTCGTTCCTGCGGGTGCGGTGGTCGGGTTGGGCACGCCCGCCGAAACCGTGGAGACGGTAAGGCGCTGCGTAGAGGCGGGCTACAAGCGTGTGAAGCTGAAAGTGGCGCCGGGCGGCTCGGTTGCGTGCGTAAGCGAGGTTCGCAAGGCGTTTCCGCAGCTTACGATCACCCTTGATGCGAACCAGAGCTTCACGGAGCGCGATATGGGCGAGCTGCGCGCGCTCGATGCATGCGGCGCGGCGTGGATAGAAGAGCCGCTCGATTTGAGCCGCGTGTCGCAGCGCGGCGGTAAGAGTGCGGTGTTTGGGCAACTGTCACGGCTGCAGCGCACGCTTTCTACGCCCATCTGCCTTGACGAATCGTTCACGTGCGCCCGCGAGGCTTATCAAGCTCTGGAATATTCCGAACTGCGCTGCTTCGCCATCAAGATAGGCAAGTTCGGCGGCGTGAGCGGGGCGCTCGACTTCGCGCTGGCCGCCCTTGCGCGCGGTGCGCAGGTGTGGATGGGCGGCATGTACGATACCGGCGTGTCGAAGCGTTTGCACGCAGCTTTCCAGGTTCTGCCCGACATCGACGCGCCAGGTGACATCGGGGCGACGTCGCGCTACTTTACCGTTGATGTGACCGATCCTCCCTACACGGTGGCGCGAGGAACGGCCGCTCTCAATCGCGAGGGAAACGAGCATGGTCTCGGCTGCGCCCTCTGTCGCCCAGCGCTGGCGAACGTGCAGTTCAACCAAATAGTGATTGAATAACGGATGCCCTGTTTCACGTGAAACACTTGCACTTGCCCTACTGCGGTGAGAGATGGATAGTCGGCGAATATCCCGGCAAATAGGGATGAAGCGACTGAAGCTAGCCGTATCGGCTGGAAATGTTTCACGTGAAACATTT